>DASYTB010000078.1:0-5007 GCA_036002705.1 Verrucomicrobiia bacterium | reverse complement strand
CTCAGCCGCCCCTTCGGCCGCGTTGGGGTTTTGGGCGAAATTGTTTTTTGTTTGAAGGTCAACCAGGTCGCTCCCAGCCTGGCTTGCGCCGAAAGATCGAGCGATGCGAACGCCGCTTGGTTCGGGAGTTGGACTGTTCTTCTGGATTTCTAAAGTTTTCATCATAATCGTTTTCATTTTCCGGTTCATGTCGCCGCCAAACCCGGCAGCGAACGATTGTATGATTGATTCGAGGCGGAGCTGTTCCCGTGAAGACGGCGGACTAAAGTCCCATCTGGTGGGCCCTGTTAAGCGATGGCCGCGCCGAAAATTCTAGCGGGAGATTTTGAGATCAGAGGGTGTGACTGCAGTTTGCTCCGGCGCGTGAAGGATAGGCTTGACTTCGCGTGAACCCCCAGTCCGATCCTTCGCCTCGTGAGAACGGCTCTTATAGTTCTCTTCGGCCTTCTGATCTTTATTGCAGCTGGGCTTTATTTGTGCTGCGCGAGAGTCTGCCTGCCGGGTGTCTCTTTGCAGAATGCGAGCGAAGCGGCGGAAAGAGTGCCATGTCGCGTCCCGCTTCCCTTTTACCGCGCGGGCACGGACCCCACTCGTCTCGAAAACGGGCTTCTGCAAATCCGCTTCCGGGTCAGCCCGTGTTTCTGGAGGAAGCGGAAGCCGGAGCCTATATCCTTTGTGGCCGGGCCTACCGAACTGTCATGGAATTATAGTCCATAGCGTTTTTCTTCTGATTATCCGCCGCGAGCAGGGCTGACGATATTGATTTGAAGTGGGTTAGCTACCACTCGCAACGAGGCTCCGGAGAAACTTCTGAGCCTTGAAGTGAAATTTAAACGCTATCCCGATCGCGCCGGTGGGCGCTGCGCGCAGACCTCTAACCCCGGCGGGAACTCCAGTCCACTTTTCAAATGTCGGGCCGGGTGGAGAACCGGTTATTTCTCTCCCTCTTTACCTTTCGCGGCTCCAGCTGGTCCACCGACGGCCGGTTTTGCGTACTGCTCCATTTTCTCGCCGAGCAGTTTGGCGGCGGGCGTGGGAGACACTTTTCCGCCCGTAAGAATGTCGTTCATCGAGAGCTTCTGGTCGTAGTATTCTTCATTGTCACCGCCATCCGGGAAGATCCCGCCCGTCTCTATCGAAGCGCCCCCGAAAAGTCCTCGCGTGTCCCCATAAACAAGAACGGGGGTGTTGTCGGTTCGCACGTTAGCCTGGTCGCCGGCACTTTTGGGCCCGACGGTCGCGCGAACATCCACTCCAAGTTTCAAGTTGGGATTGGTGAGAAGCGAAACTCCGTCGCTATTCATCAGCACCAGAATCATATCAGTCCGTTGCGCGCCGGCCTGGAATCCAAAGCTGCCCTCCCCCGCCTTCACAAAGCCGACCGGCCCCCATATGCCCGTGGCTTTGTTCTTCACCATAGCCACCCCGTGGCCACCCGAAATGCCGACGATGAATCCGGCCTTGTAATTGCGCATAATAACGATGCCTTCGGCTTTGCCGAGTACCTCCCAGGGAACTGCTTTCGTGGCATCCCGCTGAACCGAATCGAAGTAATCCGTGAGATCGCGGACGCGAGCATCGAGCTTGTTTTTGGAAGCAGCAAGGGTTGTCAGAGCCAAAGCCGTGATTAAAAACCCGAAAAAACGGGTACCGCGATGTTTATTAGTATTCATGATTCGAGTTATCGCCAAAAACGTAACCCCCTTGTTGGTAAAGATCACCCCTGAAATTCTCGGTGGCTCGCCGATTACGGATCGATCAGGGTCGAGCCTAATTGGATGGCCGGGGGCGGCAGGTTCGCCTCTCTGAATGATGCTCCTTTTTGGGGCTCCTGCGAAGAGAGGATTTTCTTATCGTAACTATCATGGACTCTGTGGATATTGCTGCCTCGGACCGTGAATTCATCCGAAACCAGTTCAACTTGGGACGAAAGAACCAATGCGATGGAACAGTTGCTCAAGCAGAGTAGCGGCGTGTTCCAGAGCCTCTTTGAGCGCAGCGCCGACCCGATCTGGCTGTTTGATCCGCAAACGATCACGTTGTTGGATTGCAATGAAGCCGCGGTCAGGCTGATCGGCGCCGAAAATAAGCAGCAGTTGCTCCGGACGCGACCTGAGCAAATCTCACCGCCCTTTCAACCGGATGGCTCCACTTCCGCCAATAAATCGGCGGAGATTGTCGCTCTCGTGGAAAAGGAGAAGGCGCATCGTTTTGAATGGGTCATTCGCCGTCTCGATAACGGCCTCGACATTCCGGTTGAGGTCTCCTCGACGGCGATGCCGATCGACGGAAGGAGCATTCACGTCGTTATTTCTCGCGACATCAGTGAGCGGAAAAAGGCCGAGCGCGAGTTGCTCGAATTGACCCAGGTCCTGGAACGACGCGTGAGCGAACGCATGGCGGCGTTCAGTACGAGTGAAGCTCGCTTTCGCGCGCTCGTTGAGCACGCCCCCGAAGCCATTGTCGTTTTCGACGGTGACACGGGGCGGTTTCTTTTTGGGAATGAGCACGCCTGCCGCCTTTACGGTGTCCCGATGAAGAAACTGGCGGAACTGACTCCGGTGGATGTCAGCGCCCCATTTCAGCCGTGCGGTCAGCGCTCGTCCGATCTCGCGCGCCAAAAGATGGATGAAGCGCTCGCCGGCGGAATGCCCGTTTTCGAATGGCTTCATCGTCAACAGCCCAATGGGCGGCTCATTCCTACCGAAGTGCGTCTGTTGCGCCTGCCCGCCGAGGGACAAAACCTGATTCGCGCCAGCATCATCGACAATACCGAACGTAAGGCGGCCGAGCGGGCCCTGCGCGAATCGGAAGCAAAGTTTCGCGCCCTGTTCGAAGGCTCCAGCCAGGGCGTGGTTCTCCACGACGAAAATGAAATTCTTGACGCCAATCCCGCGGCCGCCCGGATCATGCGGCGGCAGTCTCCGGCTGATCTGCTGGGCAGACATCCCGAGGATCTGGCCCCGCCCTTCCAGCCAGACGGCCAACCCTCCGCCGTCATCGCGCGGATACACATTGAGGATTGCATGACGCGGGGCAGCGCTCGTTTCGAGTGGGTGGGCAGCACGCCTGATGGCAAGGAGATCCCGCTCGAAGTCGCCCTCACACGGATTGAATGGAGTGGACGCCAGCTCATTCAGGCTTTCATCACCGATATCACGGAACGAAAGGAGGCAGAGCGCGCTCTCCGCGAGACCAATCGTGAATTGCATCGCGAGATCGAGCAGCGCACGCGGGCTGAGGAATCACTTAAGGAGCGTGTTCGCATGTCAACTCTTGCGGCCGAGGTCGCGGTCGCGCTGAATGCGGCCATTGAACCGCAACCGATGCTCCAGCGTTGCTCGCTGTTGATGGTCCAACACCTGGATGTTGCCTTTGTCCGAATTTGGACGCTGAACACGGCAACTCAAACTCTGGAACTTCAAGCCAGCGCCGGCTGTTATACCCATTTGGACGGCGCGCACAGTCGCATCCAGGTCGGCCAATATAAAATCGGCTTCATTGCTCGCGAAAAAAAGCCGCTGTTGACCAATTCTGTCCAGGGTGATCCGCGCGTGAGCGATCGGGAATGGGCCGTGCGGGAAGGGATGGTGGCCTTCGCCGGTTACCCGCTGCTGATCGAAGACCGCCTCCTCGGTGTGCTCGGTCTGTTCGCGCGCCGCGCCCTGCCGGATGATGTCCTGACCGTTCTTGGTTCCGTGGCCGACTCGATTGCGCTCGGGATCGAACGCAAGCGCGCCCAGAACGCGCTCGCGGAAAGCGAGGCGCGCTTTGGCGCCGCTTTTCAGGCGAGCCCGGCTTTCCTTGGCATTCTCTCCCTCAGCGACGGAAGATACGTTCTGGCGAATGATGCGCATTTGCACTGGTTGGGAGCCGATCGAGAGGAGGTCCTCGGCCGCACTTGCGTGGAGTTGGGCATGTGGGAGAATCCGGCGGAACGCGATGTCGTGTTGAAGGATATGCAAAGCTTCGGCTCGATTCGCCAAAGAGAGTGCCGCTGGCGAAACCGCCGCGGGGAGCGATTCACGATTCTGCTTTCCGCCGAAACCATTCAATTGAACAAAACGCCGCACATGCTTTCGATGGCGCTCGATATCACCCAGCGAAAGCGCGCGGAGGAAGAGTTGCTTAAGACCCTCGAGCGCGAAAAGGAGCTCAGTCAGCTTAAAAGTAATTTCGTCTCGATGGTCTCGCACGAATTCCGCACCCCCCTTGGAATCATTCATTCCTCGGGAGAACTGCTCCGCGACTTTCACGTGAAAATGCGTCCGGCGGAACGGGACGAGCAGTTGGAATCGATCATCCGCAACACAGGCCGGATGGCCGGGATGATGGAAGAGGTCCTTGTTTTGAGTCGGTTGGATGCGGGCAAGCTGGATTTTCAACCCGCGCTGCTCGATCTGAATGTCTTTTGTCGCCGCGTCGTCGATGAGGTCCTTTCGGCGACAAATCGCCGCTGCGTGATCGAAATATCGCTCAGCTCTGTTTCGACCGAAGCAAACGCTGATGAACGGCTCCTCGGATACATTTTTACCAACCTGTTGAGTAACGCCGTGAAATATTCCGAGCCTGGAGCGACGATTCACTTCACAGTCGAGCAGGTGGGAAATGACGCGGTCTGCGTCGTTTGTGACAAGGGAATTGGCATCTCCGAGACCGACCAACAACAACTGTTCAAAGCCTTTCATCGCGGAAGCAACGTAGGCAACCGGCCAGGCACCGGTCTCGGCTTGCTTTTGGTAAAACGCTGCGCTGACCTCCATCGCGGCCAGGTGCAGGTGAAGAGCAAAGTGGGGGAGGGGACGACCGTGATCGTGAAGCTGCCGCTTTTTGAAACAAATCCATGAAAAAAATACTCGTCATCGAAGATGAGCCGGAGATGCGCCGGAACATCACGACTCTTCTTCGTTTTCATCATTACGAAACGATCGCCGCTGAGAACGGAAGGCAGGGAATCGAAACCGCCCGGCGCGAAATACCCGATTTAATTCTGTGCGACGTGATGAT
>DASYTB010000077.1:0-13086 GCA_036002705.1 Verrucomicrobiia bacterium | reverse complement strand
GCTTACGCCTGAAGAACGCAAAGCACTCGCACCCCTCCTCGACCGACCCATTACTCACGCGCAGAACATTCCCGCGAACAACCGTTCTTTCGTCCAAAATTGGAAACTCGAAGACCTCTTTCCGGAACTCGATAAACCGCGCAAACCCGATCTCGCCAGCGGACGCCAGGCCTTCGTCGATGCCCAATGCCTCACCTGCCACCGCTTCGGCAACGACGGCGGCATCGTCGGCCCCGAACTCACCGGCGTCGGCAGCAAATACACCCCGCGCGACATTCTTGAATCGGTCATCGAACCGTCGAAGGTCATCAACGAACAATACCAAAACCACACCGCCATCATGAAAGATGGAGACACCATCTCCGGCCGTCTCGTCAGTCAATCCAACACCGAAGTGATCCTCGAAACCGACCGCCTCAATGGCACGACCGAAAAAATCCCGAGTGCCGATCTCACCGAATTAAAACCCTCGGCCTTGTCGCCCATGCCCGAAGGCCTCGTGAACAGTTTAACCAAAGATGAAATCGTCGATCTTGTCACCTATCTCCGTGGCGGCCCGAACTAATGGCGTAGCGCAGGCTTCCAGCCTGCTGTATCGCAGGTTTCCAACCTGCAAGCGGCCCCGCGACCAAAACGCCACCAATCTTTCCGCGCGCACCCCCGAATCGCGCCAGCGTCTTGGTCTGCGGCAGCCCTCCGCCGCTTTTGACTCGAAGTTGAAAGAGATTCTCTCGACAAAGGAAAATCAAACTCTCCGCAAGTTCACCTTCTTCGGAAAGTCCGGACACAACCCGGATTGCGCCAACCGCTTCTTCGGTCCAAAAAAACTCATCTCCCCCGACATCGAACAAATCCAAACTTCCTTCGCTCCCGCATCAAAGTACAGCGCCTTTTTCTCTTCGATTTCGCCTTCTGTATTTCGCGGCGAAAGCACCTCAACACAAATCTCCGGTGCCCGAGTAAAAACGACGCGGTTTCCCAGATTCCGCAGTGATTCATCCGATGCCCACACGGCATCCGCGGCTCTCACGCCATCGGCCGTTGAAATTGGACATTCAGTAATCCCTTCGCCCGTTTGCATCAAATCTTGCACTAAACGCGCAATCTGGTGCTCGAAACGCCCATGGCTCGCGGATGGAGGAGGACTCATGATAATCTGCCCATGTCGATCAGTTTCAATTCGCCCTTCGATTTTGGCCAAAACAGGATCATCCAGTAGTTCATCCCAGCGCTTCAAATTAAAGGCCGTTTGCTCGCGCTGCGGCGGAAGTTCAATCGTCAACACCGGCATAATTCAAACCGTACTGCCGTCGTCATCAACCTGTCAATCCGCGAGCATATCATGTCATACAATCCCAACGGGATTGCGTCCATCAGCCCAGGGTTGTGGAACCCGTTTTGGGCGCTCCCCCCGGGTAGCACCTGCGGTGCAACCCGGGGCTTTGGGACGGAATCCGTTTGGGATTCTTCTCTCGTTGATGCTTCTTCTTCTCACGGCCAGACGTTCCCCGGCTTCGGTCGCCGCCGAAAAACCCCAACTCTGGCTCTACGTTTCCCAAAACCTCTGGGTCGATGCGAACCTGCCAAAGCTCGAAGCGCTCCTCCGCCGCGCGTCGAAGAGCGGCTACACCCACGTCCTCCTGACCGATTCCAAATTCGCCAAACTCGGCGACATGGACGCGCGTTACTTCCGCAACATTGATCGGATCAAAGCTCTGGCCAAAGAACTAGACCTCGAAATTGTCCCCGCACTGTTTCCCATCGGCTATTCAAACGACCTTCTCTGGCACAACCCAAATCTCATCGAAGGCCTCCCGGTCAAAGATGCCCCCTTCGTCGTCCGCCACGGTGAGGCTCGTCTCGAATCCACAACGAACCTCCTGAAAGGCGGCGACCTCACCGACCTCAAACTCTGGAGTTGGCATGATCCAACCGTAACCCAAGACCAGAACGCCGCGCGGATCAAAGACCCCAAAGGCGAAAATGCTCGCATTAACCAGAAACTGAAACTCATTCCTTTTCGCCAATACCACGTCTCCGTCGAGATCAAAACCGCCGATTTTCGCGGGACGCCGGAAGCCAAGCTCCTCGCCGGAAATCGCGGGCTGAATTACAACTCGCTCGAAGTTAAACCGACACAGGACTGGACCACGCACCACGTCGTCTTCAATTCGCTCGATAATTCGGAAGTAAATCTTTACCTCGGCTGCTGGGGCGGACGGACCGGTTCGCTCTGGTTTCGAAATGCCCGGCTCGAAGAAATCGGCCTCATGAATTTGATTCGCCGACCCGGCGCGCCGCTCGTGGTCAAAGACGAATCGGGAAAAACTCTCCAGGAAGGCCGTGACTTCGCGCGTGTCGAAGATCCAAAAATGGGCACCCGCCTCTGGAAAGGTTCCTACGATATCTGGCACGAACCGCCCGTTATCAAAACATCGCTCCCCGACGGCTCGCATTTGAAGGTCTCCTATTACAACGCCGTTACCGTCAACGACGATCAGGCGATGATCTGTCTTTCGGAACCGGAAACCGTCGAACTCCTCCGCGATCAGGCCCGCCGCATGCATGCGGCATGGGGCGCAAAAGGCTACATGATGTCCCATGACGAAATCCGCGTCCTCAACTGGTGCGAAGCCTGCCAGAAACGCGGCCTCGACGCTGGCCCGCTCCTCGCCGACGACGTCCGCCAATGCATCCAAATATTGCGCGAAGTAAATCCCGGCGGACGAATCTACGTCTGGAGCGACATGTTCGATCCTAACCACAACGCGCACGACAACTACTATCTGGTGCGCGGAAATCTGCGGCGTTCCTGGGAAGGCCTCGACAAAGATCTGATCATCCTCCCCTGGTACTTCGAAAAAAGAAAAGAAAGCCTCCAATGGTTTTCAGAACGCGGCCATCGCCAAATCATCGCCGGCTATTACGACCACGCGCCCGAACAAATCCGCGAATGGCAGAAAGCCGCTGACGGGACACCTGGCGTAATTGGCGTGATGTACACGACGTGGGAACACAAATATACCGAGCTCGAGCGATTCGCGGAAGTGGCTTTGAAAAGACCTTAATTCAATGCGGACAATTCCTTCAAAATTTCCTTACGCCGCCGCGGCGTCATATCTCCATACCACTGAAGCTCCGTTAACCGAAGTCCTTCAACTATCGCATCGACATCCTTGTCCTTTATCCCGTCGAGATTTTCAGGTAACCCACCCGCGTTATGAATCCGTGCAATCAACCGCTCGCCTTCCGCGATCAATGCCGCGAGGATCGTCTTGTGCTGCCGCCGATCCTCCTCGCCCTGTTCCGTCAGATAATGCGTTTCGGTTTCTGTCGCGCGAAAAAATGCGATGGAAGCAGCCCAGCCCAACGTCTCTGTCAGCAGGCCCAGCCTCTTTTCCCGGGTATGAAAGTTGACCATAAAATCCACTGTGTTCCACGGAGACCCAACCGTTGTTGCGATGCTCATAAATTCGCCTTAAACCATGCGGCCAATGCACCGCAACCTTCTCTCTTAACCATGAACCCGCTGCTCACGACCGTCGCCGTTCTGCTTGCAGTCACCGCTTCTTCGATCGGCGCGGACTCCAAGGCCATTAAACCCCACGATGAAGAAGCCATCCAGCGCGCGGTGGCTGGCGACGCCAAAATGGCGGAACGCGCCCGCTTGGATACGAATCGCCCGGCGTATCATTTGGTCGCGCCCGGCGGTTGGATCAATGACCCGAACGGCCCCATTTTCCATAACGGTTACTGGCATATGTTTTACCAGCACAACCCGTATGGCGACGGCTGGGGCAACATGCATTGGGGCCACATTCGGAGCCATGACCTCGCGCATTGGGAGCGTCTGCCGATCGCGCTTTGGCCCTCGAAGGAAGTCGGGGAAGATCACGTTTTCTCTGGCTGCTCCCTCATTCGGGCAGATGGCAAACCCGCGATTCTCTACACTTCCATCGGCCGGGGGAAATCGGCCACCGATTACGCCGAGCAATGGCTCGCTCTCGGCGACGACGATCTGCTGAAATGGGAAAAGATTGGCCCGGCGCTCTTACCTTCGATCCATGGGGACATGAAAGTGTGGGATTGGCGCGATCCATTTCTTTTCAAATACAAAGGCGCTGATTACCTCGTCCTGGGCGGAAATTTGAATCACGGCAAAGGCGGAGAAGCCATTGTTAATCTTTACAAAGCTAAAGACGCGTCGCTTATGAACTGGGAATATCTCGGCGTGCTCTTCAAACATCCCGATCCCAAGGTGGTCAATATCGAATGTCCCAACTTTTTTGAACTGGATGGAAAATGGATCCTGATCGTCTCCCCTCATCGCCGGGTGGAATATTTCATCGGCAATTTCGACGGCAAAACCTTCACGTCCGAGAAGCAAGGTCTGCTCGACGCGTCGGATAATTTTTACGCGCCGAACTGCGCCACCGATCCAGCCGGGCGTCGAATTCTCTGGGGCTGGATTCGCGGCTTCAAGGATGGGCAGGGCTGGAATGGCGCTCATACGGTTCCGCGAGTTTTGAACATCACTGCCGCGGGAGAGCTAAAGCAAGAGCCGGCTAAAGAGATCGAAACGCTCCGGAAAAAGCACCTCATTAGCCTCGTTCAAAAGCCCCTCGCAAAAGAGTCTCCCATTCAGGCGAGTCCTGATTCGGCGCAATTCGAGATCAACGCCGCGTTCCACGACGGAAATAATTGCGGCATTCGCCTTTTCAAATCTGAAACGAATCCGGGGCTCGAAATCCTCTATGGCGAAGGCCAACTTCATGTCGGCGACAAAACGGCCTCGCTGGCGCTCTCAGGGAAGGACCCGTTAAACCTGCGCGTCTTCGTGGATCACAGTGTTATTGAAGTTTACGCCAATCAACGCCTCTGCTTGACCAGGGTTTTCCATCCCGCGGCAAAACCAAGTGTGGAATTTTTCGCCCGCGCCGAGGACCAAACCTTGAATGCGGAAATCTTCGAGCTGGAGAGCGCATGGTAGAATTGGGCAGCGCACGCGTCCCGAGCACTGCCCCTGGATTTCGGGCGCGTGGGCTATTTGGCCCGGAAGGGACTCCGTGATAATAGCCCGTCAAGCGCGCGCCGTCCCGAAGGGAGGGCCGAAGGACCCCAGTGTCGTGCAGCCGTCCCTTCGGGACTTGTCCATTGATCGCAACAAACCCGGCGTTAAAACGCCGGGCTACTATCAGCAATCCCTCCAGGATGAAGAGTCCGATGATCCTCTAGGAGCTTGCGGCCAATGGCTCACGGGAGGACTCCATGCCTAAATCCCGCCCGCCGCAAACAGCCTGGGAAACCGCCCTCGAAAACAGCGCCGACCCCGCGCGCGCATCCCACTACTCAACTCAACTCGCGCCACTCCTCACGCCGGATTACTTCAAACGACTGGCGCCCGAACAAGCACAGGTCCTTGCCGGGCTTTTCAGCGGCTCCCGTGCTCTTTCCGAACTCCTCCTGCGCAAACCGGAGTGGATTTCCATCATCGAGATCGAGCACCTTCGCCATCCGCGCCGCAAACAAGGTTTAATCCGCGAGGTAAATGCCGTTCTCGAACCCGCCCTCCAAAACCGCGACAACGCGGGCGCCCTCGCCCGGCTCCGCGATTTCAAACAGAGGGATATGCTGCGCATCGCCGCGCGTGACCTCGCGCGCCTCGCCACGTTGCCCGAGATCGTCGAGGAGATTTCCAACATCGCGGACGTCTGTATCAATGCGGTTTGTGAAATCTCATTGCGCGAATCCGTCGAAAAATTCGGCAAACCTTACGCCTATGAGCCGGCTGCGGTGAGTTGGACGCGGAGCGCTTTTTGCGTGCTCGGCATGGGTAAACTTGGCGGCCAGGAATTGAATTACAGCTCGGATATCGATGTCCTCTTTGTCTATTCCGCCGAAGGCGAACTTTTCAAAACACCGCCCACCAAATCCACCAGGCCGCAACATCGAATGTCCAGCCAGCAGTTTTATACGCGCGTGGCGGAGAACATCATTGCCGAATGCACGCGCATGACCGGCGAGGGATTTCTTTTCCGGATTGACATGCGTCTCCGGCCAGAAGGAAAAACCGCGCCGCTGGCGCGTTCACTGGCTGGCTACGAAAATTATTACGCGCAATGGGGCCAAACATGGGAGCGCATGATGCTCATTAAAGCCCGCTGCGTGGCCGGCGATGAAGGGTTGGGCGCGGAATTCCTGGAGATGGTTCAGCCCTTTCGCTACCCGCGTTCCATTTCCGAGCAGATTCCTCACGAAGTCGCTCAAATGAAACAGCGAACGGAAAATGAAATCGTCCGTTCCGGCGAACTCGAACGCAACGTCAAACTCGGCCGCGGCGGCATTCGTGAAATCGAATTCCTCGTCCAGACTCAGCAGGTTCTTCAGGCCGGCCGGCATCCCTTTTTGCAAGGTTCAAAAACGCTGCCCGCATTGGACAAGCTCCGCGATTACAATTTGATCGAAGCGACCAGAGCCGGCCAATTGAAGCAGGCCTACTGCTTTCTGCGCGATGTCGAACACCGCCTGCAAATGGAGGATAATCGGCAGACCCACACCATTCCCGTGAGCAAAGAAGCGCGCACTCGCCTGGCGCGGTTGATGGGCTTTGCCACGCTCGCGCAATTTGAGAAACAATTGCAGGTTTACAACGACGCCGTTCGCGCCGCCTACGACCGTTTCATAAAACAGGATGAGGGCGAAGCCGCCCTGCCCGCCGAAGTCGAGGTGAACTCGGAGCGATGGCTGCAGATTCTCAAAGCGCATTCTTTTCGCGATCCGCAGCGCTGCCTCAAGCTCGTCCAGGAATTCGTCACCGGCCCTGGTTTCGGCCACCGCTCCAGCCGCACGATCGATCTCGCGCTCCAACTCCTCGACCGTTTGCTGGAAATGTGCCCGTCCGTCGTGTCCACGGGCAGGACAGGCGCCCGGCCGCTCCCCCCCGGGCGCCTCGCCCGCTGGAATGACCCCGCCGAGAAGGCCCCCCTCCGTTCTCTGAATCGTCAAAGCGCCGTCCGGCGAGACGCCGGACGGGACAACCGAGGCGGCCGTCCTACCCACTTCTCAACCGAATCACTCCTCTCTGACCCGGACCGCGTTCTCGCCCGGCTTGATAGCTTTGTGGCCAAGTACGGCGCGAGGTCAATGCTCTACGAAGCCTGGACGAGTAATCCATCGCTCTTTCGCCTCCTCCTGCTGGCGTTCGATCGGTCGGAATTTCTGGCCGAGCTCGCCATCCGCGTTCCCGACTTGATCGACGAAATCGAGCAGAGCGGCCAATTGCGCCGCCGAAAAACAACGGAGCAGATTCTCGAAGACTTGCGGCAGGGCCACGGCGATGCCAATCAGTTTCAATGGCTCCGCCGCTATTTCCAGGCCGAACAGATGCGAATCGGGCTGCGGGATATTCTCGACCTGGCCAATCCGGAGCAAACTCAAGTCGAAATCACCGCCCTCGCTGACGCCTATCTAATTTACGCGCTCGAAGTCGTGACGAAAAAGCGCCGGCTTAAAAAAGCGCCATTCGCGATTTTTGGCCTGGGCAAGCTCGGTGGCCGCGAACTGATCTATGCTTCCGACCTGGACATTATCTTTGTCGCTGAAGACAAGACAGCCGATCTTCCCGGGCTTCAAAAACTCGCCATCGAACTGATGGACCTGCTCTCCAAACGAACCGAAGACGGCACGACTTTCGCGACCGACGCGCGCCTCCGTCCCGACGGCGAAAAAGGCCTGCTCGTGAATACCCTGAGTGGGTACAAAGACTATTATGAGAAACGCGCGATGCTCTGGGAGGTCCAATCGCTCAGCCGGTTTCGGCCAATCACCGGTAATGAATCAGTCGTTCGGCGCTTCAGCGCAACTGCGGAAAAACTCGTTAACTTCTCTCGCCCACGCAAAGATCTGGCGGCCTACGCTCCAGATTGGAAGGAGCAGATCCACAAAATGCGCCTGCGCATCGAAAAAGAGCGCACGCCGCCGGGCAAAGACCACCTTGCCATCAAAACGGGTCTCGGCGGCCTCATGGATGTGGAATTCATCGCGCAAACTCTCTGCCTCGAAAACGGCTGGCGCGAGCCGAACACCCTCGCTGCCATCGCCCGCGCCGCCGAGGGAAAAATTCTCAAAACACGATCCGCCGAAACTCTCGCCATCAACTATCGCCGACTGATGCAGATCGAACGGATTCTGCGCCGCTGGAGCTTCGAAGCCGAATCCGTCCTGCCCAGCGATCTCGCCCCGTTTTACCGCGTGGCGATCCGTTGCGGCTTCGTTAAACCTGAACATTTCCAAACTGCCGTCAACGAATACCGCGCAGAGATACGCGCTGAGTATTCCGCGTTTTTCAACTCACGCGCTCACCCGTAGGAGGCAGACTCTTCGATCTGGTTGAGTCATGCTCGCGCGACTCAAACGCTCCTTGAAGCAGCTCTTCAGTTGTTCGCGGTGGACCACCGGTTGATCCGTAATGAGGGGCCGGCGATATGCGGGTGAATCATTTTATCGGGTGTTTAGTTCGTCAATTCGTTTTTGGACGGCCTCGGGATGTGGCGAAACATTCTTCGCCATCTCGAGATAATTGATCGCCTTTTGCTTGTTCCCAGTCTGTTCCTCCAGCAGCGCGAGATTCGATGTGATCTGCAGCCGGAGGAAGGTATCGGGTTTCTTCGAAGCTTCCTGTTGATTCCAGCGTTGCAGCGCCGCTTCCCACACATTCCGCGCGCGAGGGAGATCTTTGTAGCTTTCGAAGTAGATTCGACCGAGTTCGAAAAGAATCGCGTAATTGCCGGGGTTGGCTTTGAGGCCTTGGCGCAGGAATTCCTCGGCTTCTTTCGGCTTGTTCATGCGCGTGCGCAGCCAATACGCGCCGACGGTGTAGGTCTCGATCCGGTTAGGATCCAAATCTGCGGTAATCTTTAGCCACGGGAGGATTTCCCGCACGTCGCCGGATTCGCCAAGGTCGTGGTCCTCCTCCCGGCCATGCCCGTCGTGCTTTTCCACGGCGCGCGCGCCACCAGCATCGAGGTGAGTGTGCGAGGAAGGGAAGAACGCGCGACTGAACCGATCAATCCAATCCAGGGGCTGCCCGAGGAAATTCGCGTCATGCTCGTGTTTTTCCTGGACGGCGCCGGCATCCGTCGCCATGTGCGCGTCGCGTTCGGTCGCCTCGTCAAAAATGCTCGGGTAGAAACCGCTGTGAAAATAGACATCCGCCTTGGTGTAGAAATGGGTGGCGAAGAGACGCCTCGCCTCGCCAAGAATGACTTCGATCGCGGACTTGTCATGGCGCTGATACACTTTCGCATAGGCCAGGCGCGGTTCTATAACCACCGCCAGGGAGAAGCACGCGCTCACGAGCAGAAGCGTGATGAGAAGAGGAGAGCGCATCCTAATTAACGGGTTTGCGCTGAAATGCCCAGCATCCGAGCCAAATGAACAGCGCGGAGAAAAAACCGCCATAGGCCAGGGCCGCTGCCCAGTACTGCCACGGAATCAACGGCCAATTATGAATGATCAAGTCGCGCACATCGAACAGCTCCAGGTGCGGGATAAGATAGTAGATCGTGTAGGTGATCGTTCGTCCGGGCTCGGAGAACTGAAGCGCGACTTTGTTCAAATGGCGGCCAAGCACAAGAATGCTCAGGACCAGAACGAAGGAAATCGTCGTATTCGAAGAAGGCGCAGCAAACACCAGCGAACCAAAAAGCACAAATGCAATCACGATGCCCAATAACATCCAGTGCAGCGTCATGGCCTGCACGTAATTCAAAAGCGGCCAGCTATGTTCGCGGCTCATGGCGAGCAAACCAAAGAACAAATAAAAACAAACCAATGTGCCGCCGCACGCCAGCCAGCAGCCAGCAAATTTTCCGAGCAACACCTGCGAACGGCTCACCGGCTTGGCCAGCAGCGGAAGAAGAGTGCGCTGTTCGCGTTCGGCGGGGATTTGGCGAGCGGCGGTCGTGATCGCAATGACGAGCGAGGCAATCCAGATCAGCAAGAGGCAAAGTTCCTTGAGATAGCGAACGATCTTGTCGTCGTTAAAAAAATTTACCGATGCCATGACCAGGCTGAGCAGCACCGTAATGATGAACAGGACGTAAAAGTCCTTTCGCCGATAGAGCTCCTTCACCACGATACCCGCGATAGCCAGGACCTTTTTCATGCGGCCACGTTCAGCGCGTTTCCGTTTTCATCAAAGCCGATCACCTTGAGGAAGATTTGTTCGAGGTTCAGGTTGTAGCTTCGAATTAAGTCCTCCACGGAACCCATCTCTTTCACCTCGCCCTGGTTCAGAATCGCCACGCGATCGCAAACAGTTTCGACCTCACCCAGTTCATGCGACGAGAAGAAGACGGTCTTCCCTTCGTCCTTGAGGCGTTGAATAATCGACCGCACTTTCATTCGCCCGATGGGGTCCAGCCCGCTGGTCGGTTCATCCAGGACGAGAAGCCTGGGGTCATTGATCAGCGCCTGCGCCAGCCCAATCCGCTGCTGCATCCCTTTGGAATAGCTTCGAATCGGCTTATCCGCCGCATGTTCGATTTCCACCAGCTTGAGCAAATCGCGAATCCGCCGTTCCGCTTCACTTTGCGGCAGGTCGAAGAGCTTCGCGTAAAATCGCAACAGCTCCCGGCCCGTCAAAAACTTGTAATAATAGGTCAACTCTGGCAGATATCCGAGCTTCTGGCGCGAAGCCGTGTCAGTAACATCCAGCCCGTAAATTCGAGCCCCTCCGCTGCTGGGCTTCACAAAGCCGAGCAGCACATTCATGGTCGTCGTTTTCCCCGCGCCGTTTGGGCCGAGGAATCCAAAGACCTCGCCCTGCTCAATCCGAAGATTAAGATTCTTTAGCGCCAGCTTCGGAGATTCACCGCGCAACCGCGCCGGATATACAACGCCCAGGTTTTCAAACGCAATGGCCACGGCCGAACTCGCCCGGCGAGAAGAGTTCTGCGCCGGCGCTACGGACGGAGAGAATGTTTCTTCGTTGGCCACTCCGAAAGCACTGTTCATGCAATCTTTTCATCGGTCAAAAGACGGCTTCGCTCAAGGCCCCATTGCCCTAAATCTTTCCCTGGGTCCGGGTCTTAGAGCCTCCTAAGCTCCTGCGGCCAAGAACAATCCCTCCGGATGAATTTGTCAGTTGACGGCCTGCACCATCCGTCGCGAAAATCCAATCATGTCCAGGGAATTCTATTCTCGCCGTGAATTCGTCCGCGCCTCCGCCGTCTCGTCCGCGACACTGGCCTTGACCATGCAATCCTCTCGCCTCGCGTCCGGGGCAGATGATGACAACCGCGGAGAACTCTCGACCCTCATCTGCTTCATCAAACCGTTCCAGAACCTTCCCTTCGATCAAATCGCCGATACCGTTGCCGAGGTCGGCTGGGCCGGAGCGGAAATCCCCGTTCGCCAGGACGGCACCATTCAACCAGCTCGTGTCGAAGAAGATTTGCCGCGCCTCGCCGAGGCTCTCGCGAAACGAAAGATCGAGTTCACGATCATTGCCACGGATGCGGAAGACGCTGATGACGCGCTAACCCAAAAAGTTCTCCAGACAGCGGCCAAGGCTGGCATCCGCCGGTACCGCACTAAACACCTGCGATACGACCTCAAAAAGCCGATTCCTCCTCAACTTGAAAATTTCCGCGCGAAAATCCGCGGTCTTGCCGCGCTGAATAAAGAACTGCACCTCCAAGGCACGATCCAAAACCACTCCGGAAATAATTACCTTGGCGCGCCGGTTTGGGACATCTGGGAAATCATCCGGGACCTTGATCCGAAGCACATGGCCATGTACTTCGATATCGGTCACGCCACCCTGGAAGGCGGTTTGTCCTGGCCGCTGCAGGTGAAGCTCATGGAATCCTATTTCGCTACCGTCTCCGTGAAGGACTTTACCTGGAACAAATCCCAGAAAAGCGCTCACCGCTGGCAAGCCGACTGGTGTCCTCTCGGCGAAGGAATGGTCCAGCCGGAATTCTTCAAATCATTAAAGCAAAGCGGATTCCTTGGCCCTCTATCGCAACATTTCGAATACCCCGTCAGCAGCGGCCAGGAGATGATCAGCGCCATGAAAAAAGACGTGGCCACGTTGAAACGGTGGCTCGCGGTTTAAGGCCGGACGCTCTCGACTGGAAAATGGGAATAAAGGAGCCGTGTAACCAGGGCGTCGAATCGTAATATCCTGCGACGTGGCGCTATCGTCCCTTTGCTTCGAGGCGTAGGAGGTTTTGGGCCGCGAAAGCATCTTCCGGGTTCAGGCGCAACGCGTTCATCAGATATTGGCGCGCTTCATCAGATCGGCCGGTTTCCGCGCAAATAAGTCTATACCTGTGTAGGCGTCGCTGTCTTCGGGATTTAAGCGGACGCGAGGTTATTCATTAGGTCGGGCCGGTAACGTTTGCCAATGCGGGTTTGTTGATCTTACGAGACTTCAGTTTGCGCGACGTGCGCGTGGGACAGGGTGCGCTTGTATCGCGACGCTTGTGTTGGTTTCAGCGGGCCCTTAGAGTGGCGGCTCAATTTTTGAAGACGCGTTGCTGATTGTGACTTGCCGGTCTGGCGAAGAATCTCATTGCCTCTTTTATGTTTATTTTTGACGCCCATCTTGATCTTTCGATGAATGCGCTGGAGTGGAACCGAGACCTCCGCCAGCCGCTGGAGAAAATTCGCGAACGTGACCGCCACTATGATGACAAGCCGGATCGAGGGAAGGGGACGGTTTGTTTTCCGGAGATGCGCAAAGGCCGGATTGGCCTCTGCGTGGCAACACAGATTGCCCGTTATGTGAAGCCGGAAAACCGGCTGCCGGGCTGGCATTCCCCGGAACAGGCCTGGGCGCAAACGCAGGGGCAGCTTGCCTGGTATCGGGCGATGGAAGAGCAGGGTGAGTTGAAGCAGATTCGAAACGGCGGGGAGCTGGATGGGCATTTTGCCCTTTGGAATAACGAAACGCAGACGGACGCGGATCGCCGCGCGATTGGCTATATTTTAAGTTTGGAAGGGGCGGATTCGATTTTGAGCATGCGCCACCTGGAGCGCGCTTACGAGCAGGGGTTGCGTGCCCTCGGGCCGGCGCAT
>DASYTB010000076.1:0-9158 GCA_036002705.1 Verrucomicrobiia bacterium | reverse complement strand
AAAGCCGGACTATAAACGCATCGTCGTCCTTTCCCTCACACCCGAGTCGATGGGCAACGGCTTGGGAATCGGCCTGGCCGATTTCACCACGGAGCGCTTCACGAAGAATTTCAATCCCCAGCCCACTTGGATCAACCTTTTCACCTCGACCGAACCCGGCGGCCACAACACGAAAGAAGGGATGCTCCCGCTCGCCCTCAAAACCGACCGGGAAGCCATCGGCGCCGGCCTCTATTCCGCGATGGTGCCCAACCCGCGCGTCTGCCGCATCAACAACACCGCTCGCCTCGACCAACTCTGGATATCCGAAAACCTGCTTGAAGAAGCCGGCGCCAAAAACCTCGAAGTCGTCGAGCCTCGCGAGAAGATGAGTTTCGATCCGACGGGCAACTTGATTTAAACCAACGTTGGACCCGATGAAGAAACGCAGGAGCGCTGCGACTTCCAGCCAAAAAAAACAGTGAGGGAATACTTCGCCTGAAGACCGTTCTCTCTCGGCTCCTGCAAATAAACCTCTCACCTCTGCGACTTTGCCTGCGTCCTCTGTACTCGCACAAAAACTCGCACCTTACTTCGCACCTTAATCCTCGACCTAAAATCCAACCAACCCCCTCATCATCAGTCGTCAGCGAATGAAAAATAGAAAACAACGGCTCCCAAAATTCACACGATAATGTGCGAGTCCCAGCATCATTCCCTGGCAATAACTTCTCTCGAATAAAACTGAAGCCCCTCACCCGCCAATTCGTCCGTTCCAAGGTGAAGGTTGCTGTTGTCCTTTTAACGATTATCTCGGGACTTGCCGCTGACCAGCCGCAATGGGGGCAGGCTTGGACAAGGAACATGGTTTCAACCGAGACGAACCTCCCCGCCGAGTTCGATCCGAAGTCTGGCAAAAATATCGTTTGGAGCACCGGGCTCGGCACGCAATCTCACGGCAGCCCGATCATCGCGGGCGGTCGCGTTTACATCGGCACGAACAATGGGCAACCGCGCAATCCCAAACACCAGGGGGATCGCGGAGTGCTCATGTGCTTTGACGAAAAGAGCGGTTCGTTCCTTTGGCAGCTCGTCGTCCCAAAGCGGTCCGAAGATCCTTACCTCGATTGGCCCGAGACGGGCCTCGCATCCGAAGCCACCGTGGAAGGCGATCGCGTTTACATCGTCAGTAATCGCGGCGAAGTTCTTTGCCTCGACCCGCGCGGACTCGCCAATGGAAACGATGGCGAGTTTAAAGATGAAGCGAGGCATCAAACACCCGCCACATCGTCAATATCGCCGCTCATTCCAACGGTCGCCACCGATGCCGACATTCTCTGGCTTTTCGATATGGTGAGTCAGGCCGGCATCTGGACGCACGACGGGGCGCACAGTTCCATTCTGGTACACGGCGACTATCTCTATCTGAACACCGGCACCGGCGTGGACAACACTCATCGAAAAATTCGCACGCCCGACGCTCCCAGCCTTATTGTTCTCGACAAGAAAACAGGACGCCTTGTGGCCCGCGACCAGGAACGCATCGCGCCGAACATTTTTCACGCCACGTGGTCGTCTCCTTCCGTCGGAACGGTCAACGGCCGCGAGTTGATCTTCTTCGCGGGCGGAAACGGAATTGTTTACGCGTTCGAACCGATCACCCGCGCGCTCGCCGAAGGCCAGATTGCCGCCCTGAAAAAAGTCTGGGAATTCGATCCCGATCCTACCGCGCCGAAGGAAAATGTCCATCGTTTCACCACGAACCGGCGTGAAGGCCCAAGCAACATTTACGGAATGCCGGTCCTTTTCGGCAACCGGCTCTACATCACCGGCGGTGGCGATCTCTGGTGGGGCAAAAATGAGGCCTGGCTCAAATGCATCGATCCGACGCGAGAAGGGAACGTCACGAAAACGGCGGAATTCTGGACCTGCCCGCTTGAACGCCACACCATGAGCACCCCTGCCATCATTAACGACCTCGTTTTCGTTTCCGATTGCGCCCACAACGTCCATTGCGTGGATCGCAAGACCGGCCATGATCTCTGGACGCACCAGACCAAGGGGGAGATTTGGGCTTCGCCCTACATTGCCGACGGCAAAGTTTACATCGGCACGCGTCACGGCGATTTTTATGTCTTCGCCGCCGATCGCGAAAAGAAACTCCTCAATTCCACCGAATTCGGCGCTCCTATCAGTGCCACCACCACCGCAGCGAATGGAAGGCTTTACATCTCAACGATGACCGACCTTTTCGCCATCGGCTTTGAAATAAAACAACCTTGAATTCAGCTTTCCCCCGATAGTAATCCTCCTTCAAGCTGGTATGTATCGAGCCGCATGACAGAAGTGCTGCCCCGTCCCGTAATCCTTCTCGTGGATGACAACCCCCACGATGTAGTTCTCATTCGCCTCGCTTTCCGGCGTGTCGGCATTATTGACACCATTCATCTGGTCAAAGATGGCCTGGAAGCCATGCGTTACATCAAAGGCGAAGGAGCCTATGCCGACCGGATTCAGTTCCCAGTCCCGACCCTCATCCTGCTCGACCTGAAAATGCCTCAAACCTCCGGTTTCGATGTGCTGCAATGGATTCGCGAACATCCCGAGCTTTCGAGCATCGTTGTTGTGGTCATGTCCGGCTCGAACAACGATGAGGATATTGGCCGCGCTTATGACCTGGGGGCAAATTCCTACCTGATCAAGCCGACTCGTTTCGAGGACATGGTGCGCATGATGGAAAGCTTGAAGGATTACACCCACTGGCGAAAAAACGCTCGCGTGGCGGGCAGCGCCCGGAGCAAACAGGCGTTTTCATCCGATTCCATGAACGCGGCGCTGCTTGTCTGAACGGCTCAGAACCGCCGTTTCTTTCGCGGGTCGTAACTCATCTCGGGCCGAAGTTTCGCATCTTTGTGCAGGAGATAAGCTTTCCCTGAAACCCAAGGCTGCTCCTTCTTGTTCAGGTAAAGCGTTCTCGGCAGGAGTTCCACCTCGTGGCCGAAAAAATTAAATGCTTCGCTGCCGGGCAGATACGTCAAATCCTCGAACTTGGTTTGGCCAAAGGGAATTGGTTTCAACGGCGCATCAAACGCCACGATTCCGAAGTTCGACGCGTGTTCGGCAAGAAATACAATCTGCACATTGCTGATCTGAAGCGTTCTTTGGTCGACCACGATCATTGCGAATCCTTCGGCGTTCGTGGTAAACTGAACTTCCCACGGCCCCTTCCGCGTGCGCACCTTCTGATCGCACGAGAAGAAAAGCGCATAAAGCCCCACCGCGAGCACGAACGCGATAATTAAGTGCCGTGACAGTCGATCCGACGATTGCATTCCCCTGATCAAACCCAACCTTCGTCTCCGACGCAAACCGGCTTTTGATCGCTTGAGCGTTCGCGGCAGGACTTTCGGATGATCCGCTCACGCAGGCGCGTATAACTCAATGAGGGTTTTGATGATCAAGCAAACCGCCGCGCCCTAATCCAGCCGCTCTGCCCAAACCGCTAGCATGGGAATCGCCACGGAGCAGTCGTTATGAAAACCAAAAACTTTCTCAGCCGCATCACCATCACCATTGCGCTCGCCACCGTCTTCGCGCCTCGGACGCAAGCTGGTTTCATTGGGCTGCTTCGCGGCGACCCCGCGGCTCCGCCAGTTTATCAGCGGGTTGCGTTTGTCGGAACGGCCAAGGTAAAACAGGTCGAAGGCGCCGCTCTGCGTCTCGAGGGGATCGATTCATGGATCGCCCTCACCAAAGGGACATTGCTCAAACCGGGCGACGTGGTGCGAAGTGAGGGTGGCAAGATCACTCTGCAAATGACGGAGAGCCAATCTCTGGTAAGAATCAGTCCGCATACGATTCTTCGCCTGATGCCCTTCGATAATACCTCGGCGTACGGCGTTCTTTCCGGCTGCGATGAAAAAAACGGTTTTGTTGTCCGAGGCTGCCGGGGACGCGCCGAATACCGCCTCGGCCCGGAGGACTGGAGGCCAGTGAAGGTGAATGATATCCTCGCCGAAGGTTGCGTCCTTCGAACGGAAGCTAGATCGACTGTCGATCTCTACGCGACCGAAGCCAGGAGCGCGGTGCGAATTCCCGCCGGAACACAGATCGGCCTGACCAAATCGCTAACCGGACACATCGCGCCGCAGTCGGTGCTTGCCGTGCGCTAAAGGCCGGCGCCTCGCGATCCAACGCTGCGCGTAAAAACTCCTTCGCGCCTTCTCCGGGTAGTCTGAGGTCCCCGCGCAAGCTCCGCCCGATTGAGCACTCGCGCAGGCGGCACGATCTTGTGACTGGAGGCAAACGTGAAAAAACTATTGGGAATGGTGATGGTTTCTCTGGTCTTACACGCCGAAGAGGTGGCTTTCACAAGCTTGCCCGAACCCGTGCAACGAATCATTAACGAGAATCTCGATGGCGGCGTGGTGCACCGACTCGAACGGGCAAGGGGCGACGATCTCGGCGGATATCAGGCGCTTATCCACCGGGACGCGGGAGATGAATATCTTGTTCTCAGCGCCGAAGGTCAGGTCGTCCGGCGCTCACCGAAATCACTTTTGGCCGAGACTCATTCTCTCCATCCGTGATTCTCGCGCACTTGCACCATCGCCGCGAGAATATCATTCCAGATTTGCTGCCCCGTCATAATGTCATTCGGGAACATGCAGCCGTCCCAGCAGATGTGTTTGAACTTCTTTGTGACCTTCCCGGTTTCATCCCGCATCCAGTAGCCGGCGTCGCGCGGGATGTTCAGTTTCCCGCGCGGATCGGTCACGACGCAATGGCGCCCTGTCTTGTCATGCGTGCCTGACCCTTTGACTGTGGCGTCGTTCTGCGCGACGTGGAAATCAAGTGTCCACGGACGCAGCGCTTTCGTCAGCTTGGTCATCGCTTTGTGGAACGCGTCCGGTTCCCAATGAAAGTTCTCCGGCACGATCCGGTGCTTCGGCTCGTTATAGCCCAGCGTGTAAAGAAGAGTGTGCGCCATATCCGCCTGAAATCCGACCGCCTTCGGCTGTCCGACTTCCTCCAGCAAGTCGATCATGTGCTTCCAACTGTGCATCCCCCCCCAGCAGATTTCTCCTTCCGCGGCGAGCCGCTCGCCATGCGCCTTCGCCACTTTGGCCGCTTCCTTGAAGGTTTTCGCGATCTTCTTCGTATTCTCCTTCGGACTGGCGGTCCATTCATGCACGCCTGCCGCCGAATCAATCCGCACAATGCCGTAAGAACGAACACCGATCTCGCGCAACTTCTTCCCGATGCGGCACGCTTTCTCCACCTGTTTTACAAAGTTTTTCCGATCGTCCTCGCTCCCCATCGCTGATCCGCCGCCCGTCGGCCCCCATACCGGCGCCACGACTGATCCCACGACAAAACCCTTTGCCGCCACTTTCTCCGCCAGCGCCTTGATCTGATCATCTGTCGAATCAATGCTCACGTGCGGATCAAAGAGGAACAAATCCACTCCATCGAACTTTTGGCCATCCACCTCCGCCTTGGCCGTCAAGTCCAGCATCGTGTCCAGATCAATGCAGGGCTCGGCGCCGGGGCTTCCCTTGCCCACTAAGCCTGGCCACATGGCGTTGTGCAATTTTGGGAAATTGTTTTTGGCGGTGTCGTTCATGGTAAAGTAAAAATATTCCTCGGCCATCCAGGCCGTCTCAGCTTATGTCCCGCAGGTTAGGAGAACAAATCGCGAAGGAAAACTCTTTTCTCAGGGTCCGCAGTGCGTCCCAAGCGCGTCCCGGCGCGACCGACCAGCAACTCGCACCAGGCGGGAAACAAAACGGCGAGATTCAATCAATGAAGTTTTGAGTTTTTTAAAGCGCGAGACTAAGCTTTCCGCTTCCGGATGAGCCATCAGGAAACCTACACCCATAACGAAGAATACGCGGAATTTCTGGCGAATTGGGACGCTAACTTCTACGCGAAGTTTGCGGACACCTTGAAGCCGGATCGCGCCGGAGGACGCGCGTTGGATGTCGGTTGCGGCGCCGGCCAGGTCGTGGCGAGGCTCACGGAGGCGGGCTATGAAGCGCATGGCGTGGATGTCTCCGAGCCGAACATCGCCCGCGCGCGCAAGTTTTCTACCCGCTGCCAATTCTATGACGGCAGGCATTTGCCTTTCGCGGACGGCTATTTCGATTCCGCGGGCGCACTCAATGTGCTCGAGCACGTGGAAGAACCCGAGGCTTTCATTCGCGAAGTCGTCCGCGTGGTCGCGCCGGGCGGGAAAGTCGTGATTTCGAGCCCGAACTTCCTGAGGGTCCTCGGCTTCAAGGATTATCACCCCAAAATGCGGGGGTTAGCCAATAAATGGAAGAACTGGCGGCGTCTTCAAGAGAAGCGCGCGCAAATGGCGACGAATCCGCAGAGCGTCCGCTTCGACAAGATGACGCCGATTGTGAAACAGCCGTTCACGCCGGATGACGATGCGATTGTGGCAACGAATCCTTTGGAGATCGCCTTCTTTCTGGAACGCGCGGGATGCGAAGTAATGAGCGTGGCCTGCACGGATCGATATGTCGCCAAACCGCTCGATTTCGCGCTGAACGCCACGCCACTGCGTTACGCGATGTTCAACGGCTTCGTCGTCGCGCGAAAAAAAGCGGTTTAAATCCCGACCCCGCCATTTCAATCCGCAGCAAAATGTACTCGCCGGAAATCAGCGCCCATTAGCGGTACCGGGGTTGCAAAACATTCGGTTTTTCGTCGGCAGCTCGGATTCGCGTTTCCAGGTGTCGTACTTAACAATTTCCACGTGCCCGTCGATCGCGAGCACCACTCCACCGTTCTTGCCGTGGCGTTTACCCAAGCCACCATCCACGGCGGGATCCGGGTAGCTCGAACCATCGTTGTAGCCGTATCCAAGCGTGGGATTCGAATCGTCCGGTTCCCACATTATAAAAGCGTCGGGAATGAAATCCGAGTTCTTGTAAGTTTTGCCGTCCGGCTTCAGCGCGCCGTATCCACAAATGGCGCCGTTCTCGACGTACGTGGACAATTTATTTGCGCGCGCTTTGAACGTCGGGGTGTTCGTGCGATCCGCCGGACAACGATAGCTGCGCATCGCGCCCATATATAGCCAAAGCTGTCCTCCCTGGTACGCGGCGACTGGGTTCGTGGTGTACGGAGCCCTGAAAAGATCCGGCACCGCGCTGTTTACCGGCGCGTACAACCAGCCAGGGACCCATGGCGCATTCCAATTCGGATCCGGCATGAACTCCCGGTTATCCGAACAGTACATGTGGGTGGCGAGACCAAGTTGCTTGTTGTTATTGATACAGGTCGTCCGCTGGGCGCGATCTTTAGCACCGGCGAGCGCCGGAAGAAGGAGGCTGGCGAGAATTGCGATGATCGCAATGACCACCAGGAGCTCGATTAAGGTGAAACCAAAAAGGGAAGATATTGAAATCGACCGCCGACGGGTAAGGGATTCAATTTTCATTCAGTCTTAGCCGAACAAGAACCTAGCAGCTTTCGGGCGGGACCGGTAGTGGTCTTGTAAAGGCACAGGCTACCGGGACCACAGATCAGGAAGCAAACCAACGGGCAGTCCGACTTTACTCGTCCTTGCGGAATTCAACTTCGCCGCAGTTTTCCCAGGTAAAGACCACTTTGTCTGGACCGGCTATGCGTAGCCGGCCCGGCACAAAACGTGGGTTGCGAAATTCGCGTTCAGCGATCTGGCCCTCGCCGCGTCCCGTGCGAAGATTGGCTCTCCAGGTGACCTCCTCCGCAGGGACGTATTCGTCCCCGGTGATCTTCACCGCTTCGACGTAGTCCCCCATTTGCGTTATCCGCACCACCTCGTCGAAATGCCCGATGTAAAACCCGAGCCATTCTCCACTCAAGTCGATGGCTTCCGTCGCCAGAGTCTGTTCGAGAACTTCACTCACCATGCTGGTAATTAACGGTATGGCCCGCGATTGTTCAAAGCGCCAGACCCCCGATTTTCCGTTCAGTCGATTCCCGAGAATCATAAGAACTCAAAAGCCGCGGCGACGTGGAAAGACGTTCAGCCGCGGCTCGGAGTAACAGCGCGATTGATCCCTTTGACGCGCTGTTGAGGGGTTCTCTTAGCAAAATCTGAGCAGAAGGCAAGAAAATCTGATCTTAATGCGATCTTACCGTGAAACGTCAAAACGTTGTGTGGCCACTTGTCGGAACCGGGAGGTGAGATTCCCGGAAGCATTTAGAAAAAGAACGAAGTCGATGACGAGGCTGACAACGAAATAGGCGCCAATAAAAAAATTCGCCGAGCCCATTTGCGAGAAATTCACCAGGCTCATGTACGTGACCATTCCAAAAAGAACCAGCCACGGCAGGCCAAGCACGCTGAAAAGAGTTTGCGCGATGGCGCGCCCGGGCCGCTTTCGGGAAAGTCCCAGCCACATGCCCAACGCGGATATGGTCATAATATCCACCAGGAAAATGATGATCATTGCCACCCAGGTGAGGATCCATTCCGTGTCACTGCTAAAGCGCATGCGCGCGCCGACGATCATTCCGGTGACATCAAAGCAGAGAATGACGGCGATGGGAGCGCCGAATTGCCGCAGTAACGCGAGAAACTGGCCTTCCAGAATCTCCCGGACCTGCAGCGGCGTTGAGAGTGTAAGCTCCAGAGCACTGCTTTTGCGATCCTCGTGGAGCTGCCGCCCCGCCTCGCTCGCGAACCAGATTTTCACCCCGGTCTGCAAAAGGGCGGCACAAGTGAAAAACGCTTCCATTTCGAGCATTTGCCGACCGTTATAGCACCACAAAATGAACCAAATCGCCCCGCATATTCCCAGGAACCAGAAGACATAATATGGCTTCAGGGGGTTCCGGGCTGCCAGCCAGTAGTAGGGATTCACGCTCAAAAGTGCCTGCCGGTAGCTTGCTCGACGGCGGACACCTTCCACCCACGATCGCCAGGGTCCTCTCCAGCCCATCAGTAGAAGCGTGTCAGGGCGGTCGTGCCAGGCCCGCCTAATGATCGTGGCGGCTGCGATGAAAGCGAACCACGATAATCCAGTGATCAGCGCTACCGAAATCCAGAACAGCTCAATATCCGGCCCCTTATAGGCTGAACTGAACGCCGTGAAAAAGGCGAAGCATGGTGTGATGGCAAACAAAGCTTTCGGAAGAGCGAAATGGTAATGCGAGCGAAGCAATCCGATAATCCCCGGAAC
>DASYTB010000075.1:0-4490 GCA_036002705.1 Verrucomicrobiia bacterium | reverse complement strand
CAAAGACATCGCCAAGGCCTTAAAGGAAATCCGAAGAATGCGTCAAATCGCGATCATCGTCAGCGAGCAGGTGGTCAGCTTCATGATGGAGGTCTGCGACCGCGCCTTTGTTATTGACCGCGGCCGGTTCATCCACGAAGCCCGACGCGACAATCTCGATGCCGAAAAAGTCAAAGCTCTGCTTTCCGTCTAAAAAACCCACCAATATCGAAAGGAACCCACAAATGCCGAAACCATTAGTCAAAGTTGACTTCAAAACGCCCCCCGAAAAGCAGCCGTACCTGCACAATCGCTGGCATCCGGACATTCCCATCATCGAATGGGTCAAGCCTGGAGACGAATTCCGCATCGAATGCGTCGATTGGACGGGCGGACAGATTCACGACGATGACAGCGCCAACGATGTGCGCGACGTCGCCCTGACAAAGGTGCATTACCTCAGCGGTCCTATCGGCGTGAAAGGCGCGGAGCCGGGAGACCTGCTGGTTGTGGATTTGCTTGATGTCGGCGTGCTGCCGGAATCCGCGTGGGGATTCACGGGAATTTTCGCGAAGGAGAACGGCGGCGGGTTTCTAACGGAACATTTTCCAGACGCTCGTAAAGCTTGTTGGAATTTCAGCGGGCTTTACGCCAACTCTCGACATATTCCAGGAGTCGAGTTTGCGGGAATCACTCACCCTGGTTTGATCGGTTGTTTGCCCTCGCGTGACCTTCTCGACACCTGGAACAAGCGCGAAGCCGAGCTCTTCGCCACCAACCCGGACCGCATCCCGCCGCTCTGCGCTTTGCCCAATCCCGAAAATGCTCACATGGGCACGATGAAACCCGCCGCCGCCAAAGGGGCGATGATGGAAGCGGTGCGAACTGTACCGCCGCGCGAACACGGCGGTAACTGCGACATCAAGAATCTCAGCCGCGGCTCGAAGATATTCTTTCCGGTCTATATCAAAGGTGCTGGCCTCTCGATGGGCGACATCCATTTTTCTCAAGGCGACGGCGAAATCACCTTTTGCGGCGCGATTGAAATGGCGGGTTACCTCGATTTGCGAGTCAGCCTGATCAAAGACGGGATGAAAAAATATGCCATCACCAACCCGATCTTCCAGCCCAGCCCCGTCGAACCGAACTACAACCGCTACCTCATCTTTGAAGGCATTTCCGTGGATGAAGACGGCAAGCAATACTACCTGGATGTGCATGTCGCGTATCGACGCGCCTGCCTCAATGCCATCGCCTATCTAAAAAAATTCGGTTACACTGGAGAACAGGCTTACGCGATCCTGGGCACGGCACCCGTCCAAGGCCATATCAGTGGCATCGTGGATATTCCAAATGCCTGCGCAACTCTCTACGTCCCGTCCGAGATCTTTTCGTTCGATATCCTTCCGAGCGCGAACGGCCCGCAGAAAATGGTGACCGGCAAAGCGGACCTGGCCAGGTCGAAATAGTTACCAGATCGGAGTCGTCATGCCTCTCTATGAATTCGCGTGCTCCGCGTGCGGAGTTTTCTCCGTCTGGCGAACCGTTCCGGAGCGCGACAAACCCGTCATCTGCCCCCAATGCCGAAAACGGGCCAGACGCCTTTTGGCGACGCCGCACCTCAGTCTGATGTCCGCTCCTCGTCGTACTGCCTTCGCGCGGAATGAAAAAAGCCGTCATGAACCGGATTTCGCCACGCGACATCGTTGCGGAAGCGGCTGCGGATGCTCTTCCCCAGCGGCGTCAGGTCGCAACAACCTGACCCGCACGGTGAATCTGGGGGATGTCGGCACTTTCCAGACTCCGCGAAAAAAGAAGAGGCCCTGGATGTTGGGACACTAAGCGTTATTGAAGCTCGCCGCAGCGTCAGAGGAGGTGTCGAAGCGGCCGACCTCGGGTTTGTTTTTGTCTGGCTCGTCCTTGCATCAGGTTTCTGACACCCTGTGTGCGTCGTGGTCCATCTTGACCGTCGCCACCTCGTGAACGCGATGAAGGCCGGCCTTTAGACCCTTGAAGCGTCGGTTGCTTTCAGGGCTCGAACTGCACGAAGAATTTCTCGCGGAGTATCTCTTGTTGGATTCTACTGAACCCGGCGCAGGCGTCCTGCGCGTCTCTTTGAAACGCGACGGCGTCCGCCTCCTGATGCTCGGCGCCTGAAGCGGCTCCCTGGGATCGTTGGTCACGCTCGGCGCGCTGGGCCTCTCCGACCCCCAGAAACCGGCAACGCACCTTGCACAAATCGAGTCGTGATCGCTCGGGCCAATTCGGGAAGAGAAAAGTAACGCGATATTCTTCCTTCTTCCACATGGCGTTTCCTTCCGAATAACGATCATCCTCGGGCTCGAGATATTTCTCCGCGAGGACGATGTAATTGTCCGAGGCTTTCCAAACCTGCTCGGCTTCCGGGCTCATAGGATAGCTTTGCCGGAAACAGGCGCGATGGAATGATTTGGCCTTAGCCTGGTGAAATTCAAAACAGTGTATGCTTCAATCTTGCAATTGTTTTCCTTGATCAATGTGAGGACGGAAGCCTGATCTTTCGCGTGGCTCCAACCGTATACTTTCATGGTCGAGGTGTTTTTCAACAGAGCATCCAATTCTTCGCAAATTTTGGCTTTTGATAATCCAATTCGTGTTCCACGGCGGCTCCTTCAGTCGCGTCAATAGAGTTTTCTGAACTCCCGGCGAGGAATGTGATCCTGAAAGTATCTTTCTTCGCGGCTATGACGTGCCTCCTGAACATTGATGAAACGGCCATTGTTCATGGAACCGTTCAGGGCCTGCATTGCCTTCTGAGCTCCTTCCACGGTATCCATTGTGACAAAGGCAAAGCCGCGAGGCCGAGCTGTAATCCGGTTCGTGGCGAGATAAACCTCGGAAACGGCTCCGTGGAGGACAAACACGTTTTTGATGGCCTCCCCGGTTACGCCTGGAGCCAGATTACCGACAAACAATTTCGTATTCATTTTTCCTTTATTCAGCGTACTTCAGGATACGAAAGGGCGGCGCTATCGGCCGGCCTGCGCGGCGGCGAACGCAAGGCAAAAGGGAACTCGGCGGGACGCCGAACCGCGCCTTGAAGCATTTGGTGAAATGTGATAGTTGTTTGAATCCAACATCGAATGAAACCTCTTTGAGAGGCTTTCCCGCGAGGACCTGCCGATAGGCATTGGCCAACTGTGCCTCCCGTAGCCACCGGCTAACGCTGACCGCGAGATGTCTTTGAAAATAGCGATCCAGGGTTCTGACGGAAACTTGAAGCAATCTCGCCAAGCGACGCCGACCATAAGAAGATTCTTGGGCGAGAACCGGCCAACTCTCCTTAAAATTTGTTCCCAACGGCAGGCGCGAGAGCCACTTTCTGGACTCAATGCTAAAGCTTTTCATGAAAGAAACTCTCGACGACACGGCAGCATTCGCTATTGGGTGAACACCTCCAATGACGGCCTTCAAGGCCGTCCGCAGCTAACCTGTTGACCCGCGGCGGCCAATTAATGCTGTAAAGCTGCGCGATGACTCCAGAGTTTCGAGATCCGCCGTGGCAAAGTCTCCATTTCGGCCCGTAACCAGTGATCGACATCGTGTCCTCCCTTGGCACCGGCGGCCAAGTACATAAAATAGGCCCTTTTGGCGATATACTCACGTTGCCGGTCGGTATCTGATTGCCTTCCTATCTCAGAGGATTCCAGTAATTCATGCGACTCGCTTTTTTGTTGTTCAGGGTTCATGTCCAGCACAGACTAATGTTCTGCCTCGGAGCGACAAGGTATGTGAACACCCCATTTGAGTTTGGATAAGTCTCCCCGACTGTGAATTACTGTCTTCATCAAATGAGATCCCGATTTCCGGCGAGGCTTCTTGCCCCAAAGCAACGGCTGATTAAGGTATGATAAAAGCATTACTGGCGTTGATAGCGGTTGCTTTGGCGATATTAAAGGTCGTTCAACATCTGCCGCAGATAAAGAAGTGGTGCAACACCCGGCGACCGATTGAGGTTCAGCGGCGTCGCGAACACGAGGAACGACTGGACCGGTTGCGCCACCCGGAAAACTACCGCATGAAGTGAGGGGCAATTTACTCGAGCCTTGGAAAGGCGGGGACTGCGCCCGCGCTGCTGATCCAATACCTGGCACGCCACGCTCAATTCGGTTTCATAGTTTCGTCGCGCTAGAGTTATTCGGACCGCTTAATAAACGGCGCCCAAAGGCAGCCAACGATCAAACTGACGGCGATAACGAAAAGAAGAAGGTGCATAAGCGGCGCACTCATTGTTTAAAGCAAAATCCTACCATGTTTTCGCGGCTCAACTTCGGTGAGGTCCGCTTGAAAGTGACGACGTACATAGGCTACGAGTTGGCGTTCGGTCATTTTGTCAGCGGCTTCCACGACCAGGACATGAGGGTTGCTGCCGTCTCTGTCGAACTTCCTCTTCAATTCTCCTTTGGCCTCTCCCGGGCCGACGATCAGGACAGATCCGGCGTCACGCAGGCGCGAAATTATCTTTTCATAAT
>DASYTB010000074.1:0-6155 GCA_036002705.1 Verrucomicrobiia bacterium | reverse complement strand
AACTTTTTCCTTCCAACGCGGCCAGGATGCCCGCCGCCGCAGGCTGCTGCGCTTGCGTTTGAGGTGTTCTTAACGCGCCATCCAGCACCGGCCATTTCAAACGCGCGCTGTTCCATTCCATCCGCGCGTTTTCCAGCGTCGTCAAAGCCCGTGTCAGTTCAGTGTTCCAATTCTCCTGAGTCCAGCTCTCTTCCTTTAAAGTCTCCACCCTGGTCAGGGCCTCGCGCAAATCCGCCAGACTTTTCGCCATCTGCTCGGCATCGCGCCGGGTCGCAAACTCGGTTTCCTCGAGCAATTGAACGCCGCGGGTGAGATGATGCAGCATCTCCTCGCGTCCATTTTGATATTCCGCGCGCCGCCGCCGGGCTTCTTCGAGCGCCGCACGTTCGCGCTCGAGCTGTTCCTGGGCGCGTTTCAGTTCGGCCAGTTTCGAGTGCGCCTCGCTCACCTTGGTTTCGATCTCCTCGCGGCTGGGCGGACGGGGCGAAAGTGGAGCTTGCGAAGACATAGTGCTGGTCGTTATGGTGCCCACGCCAGCGCTCTGCCTCGAAGATTCATAATCGGTATCAATGAATTCGGACTCATCAAACTTCGACGCCATGCTTCGACTCTATTTCCCCGTCTGAAACTGTAAAGAAAATCTCATTTTTTTCTCCTTGCATCCTTCGGAGTTTTTCCCTAAAAAGGAACTGTTATTCAATGTGACGGTTGAGTAACGATCATTCCTTCTTATTGCCTTTAGCGAATTGATCCGGGGCCTGTGCAACGCAGCCCCAAAAAAAATGTCAGGCGGTTCCTTCGGGAGCCGCCTTTTTCTTGCAGCCGGAACACGCCTTAGTCACGAACCGGATCGTTTTTAGCCTTGGCCAATGCGGCAAAGCCTGAGAAGAGGCCGGACAATTGACCGAAGCGCTCTCGCGGCGGAGAGATGATTGCAGCCACGAGCCGGAGGAAAGAAGATAACGTCATGAAAAAAGTCGTACTCTTTTCGGATAGTTGCATTTTTATTCGCACCGTCGAGGAAAAGCCCGCGGCCAAGAGCGAAAAATAACCCTCTTGGAATAACCCTTCTGGAAACCTCAAACCTCTGTTTAGGGCGGGGAAATAGCAGACCAGCCAGTCCTCCACGGAGAGCCTTCTTTCGCCTTATTTTTGCTCTCGCCCGCAGCTCTGACAGGGTTGCTTTAGCAGTTCCCGGCTGGGGCCAGGTCACCGTCAGTAAAACCCCGTAGAGGCAGCTTTGCATTCCGCCAGGCTGTCTTCTAAGCTTCTACATTCTGTCGCGAACTGCCTTACGGAGGAGAAAGGGAATCGGAGAGAAGCCGCGCGAGCACGCCAAACGCCTATTTGGGATAAACCGGCGGGCCGTTAAAGACAGCTTCGTTGAGCCAGATATCGAGCCTCGGGGCTCCCGCGGAGCGCGCGACGCCGACGATGTCGAGATCGCCGTCTTTATCCAAATCGACCAATTTCGCATCGTAGATTTCTATTCCCGTGGAAAAGAGTTGCGCGCGGAAATCGCCTCGGCCGTCGGAATAAATAATCCAGGCGCGAGGTTCCGGGGCGGCGCCGCTTGGTCCGGGTGAGGCCAATTCTGCGACGAGAATATCATCATTACCGTCGCGATTAAGATCCCCGATGGCCAATGTGCCAATCGGCTGAACGTCGTGCTCGAGCAGTTGCCGTCCGGCCCACGAGCCGGGGAGTTCCGGATGCGACTTGCACTCGTACCAGAAGACAGGTCCGGGAGCGGCTTGGGGCGCGATCACAATCTGGGGGATCGTGCTTTCACGGAATCGCCCCACCGCGCTGCGCCCTTGAAACGGGCCGACGCGGGTCGCCTGGAATTGAAGCGCATTCGTTCGCTTCAGCCAGTAGTTTCCGGCAAGGAGGTCTGCGTTGCCATCCATATCGATATCGGCCGTGGCGAGACTTTCCATGGCGCCCGGGACCTGCGCGCCCGGAGGCGAGAAGATTTTCGTGAAATCCCAAATCCGGCGGGATCGTGGATCAGTGGGAATACTCGTGAAGAACACCGCGTTCGATCCCTGGTTCCAGAATACCAGGCCGGGGCGGGCCGTGCCCATGAGATCGGCGAAGAGCTGGCCACGGTTCAAAATATTTCCAGAGTTCTTGATGAGGTGGCGTGTCCAGGATTTGTTCGGATCGAATTGAGGCGACGGATTTTCCCACCACCAGATTTCCGGGCCGGTTTCGGAGCCGAAGATGACGTCCAAATCGCCGTCACGGTCGATGTCCCAGGCCGTGCCGCCGGCGGCAATCGGGAGGAAATCCAGTTCAATGGGCAGGCGCGACCAGTTGGTGGCGCCGCGATAAAGCACGAGAGCGGGGGCCACATCGTTGAAACTAATAATGAAATCGTTGGTGTGATCGCCATCAAAATCGCCCACGACCAGACCCGATTGGGCTTTGGAATTGGAGGGCAGGGGCAATTCGGCCCGAGCACTGGTCAGGTGCCGCCACTGAACATCCGCGGACCGCACACAAATAGAAAACAGCAGAAGGAACCCCAGAGCTAATAACTTCTTGCGCATACTCCCCGCGCTATTAAAGCCCAAAAAACGGACGGGGGCAAATTGGCGGAAGATTATTTAGGCGGTTCCGCGTAGTGCTTACGCGATTCAGAGCGGCAGCGCGAAAGCAGGACTTTGCGCGTGATGTATAAAAGCTTCGGCTCGTCCTTGCCCGCTTTCCATGCCACGCCAGCGCGCCACTGAGTCTTGTAAAGCATAGAATTTGTCCGGGCTCTGGCTGGCGTGGGCATAACACGCCGCGCGTTTTTTCCCTTCGACGGCGCTGATGCCGACGTATTGCGTCGGGGCGAATTGAACGGTGTCCTCGCCATTGGAAACTTCGTAATAGAAGAGAGCGAACTTCTTGCCGAGGCGAACCCACGCGTCATAGGCCAGCATGAAGATCGCTCGATGATCCGCGTGATTATCAATGGGCCAGTGCGTAAACACCGCGTCCGGCCTTTCCGCCGCGACAATACCGCGGAAGTGTTCGTAATGCGACTTATCGATTATCGCGTTCCCGTCGATCTGTCCGGCGAAGGCCGGGCGTGCCCTCAAAATTTCGCAGGCCTTTTCGGCCTCGGCCACACGCGTTCCCTTTGGCAGGCGCGGCGACTGTAATTCCGGTTCGCCTTCATTTAAGTAGAGCAATAAAACGTCAGAACCGGCGCTGGTCAGGCGGGCGATCGTTCCTCCGCACCCGTACTCCGGGTCGCCGGGATGTCCGCCGGTGACAATTACTCTAGACCCTTTGGGTGCATCTTCCGCGGCATCGGCCCCAGCAAAGTTTGCCGCGGCGGTGAGCGCGATCGCGCTTTTCAAAAAGCGGCGTCGAGAAAAGAGTCGTTCCATTGTTGTAAGTTCGGACGGGTCAAACTCTGGCATGGCCACGATTGTTACGTTTCTCCGCACGGAACTCCATTCAATGTTTATGCGCGCTCCGCCTTCTCTCGGCGAAGCGTTCTCGCCGACGGCAGTGCCGAAGCTTCTCCCGATCGCTTCTGGAGCTTCGCCTCGCCTTCTACGCCACCACCGCCAAGCCCGCATGTGTCTGGCACGTCCTATTCACCGGGACGCACGCGTACCCCCGTAGGACCGGATCTGATCTAGCGCTTTTTTCCTCTCGCTCTGCTGAATTTTGCGGAGAATAATGGCATCCAATTAACTCACTGCCCATGAAGAGTGTTTATCTTTTGCTCAACCTTATTGCTCTCGTCTCTGTTGTTGGATTCAGCTCCGCCGCAGAGCGGGAAGGCATTCTTCCCAAAGGGGACAAAGGCCAGCTTCTGAATCTCGGCTTCGAGGAGGGCACGCTCAAGGATTGGAGCGCCACCGGGAATGCTTTCGACCGGCAACCGATCCGCGGTGATACGGTCGCGCCCCGCCGCGGCGACATGCGCAGCGATCACGACGGGCAATACTGGGTTGGCACCTACGAGCGGCTGGGCGATGCGTCGCAAGGAACTCTCACGTCAGTGCCTTTTACTGTGACGCATCCATACGCCAGTTTTCTCGTCGCTGGCGGAAGCCGCGAGAACACGCGCGTGGAACTCGTCCGGGCCGACAACCAGAAGGTGATCTTCAAGATCAACGGCAGTGAGACCGAGAATTTGCGGCCGGTGGTGGTTGATCTCCGCGAGCAGCAGGGAAAGAAAATCTTCATCCGGCTGGTGGATCAAGATACCGCAGGCTGGGGCCATATTAATTTCGATGATTTCCGGTTCCACTCCGATCGTCCGAAGTTCGCGAATGAGATTGATCCGGCGAAGCAACTCGCCGACGCACCGCCTCCGATGGACGACGTGAAGTACGCCGGGTTGCCTCCGGAAGAGGCCGCCGCGGCCGCGACGATCCCGCCCGGATTCACGTTGAAGTTGTTTGCGGGCGAACCGGATGTGAAACAGCCGATCGCCTTTGATATAGACGATCGCGGGCGTCTCTGGGTGGCGGAGGCTTATACTTACCCGATTCGGGCGAAGGACGGCCAGGGCAAGGACCGCATTTTGATTTTTGAAGATACCGACGGCGACGGGAAATTCGATAAACGCACCGTTTTCATGGAGCATCTCAATCTAGTAAGCGGGATGGCGCTCGGTTATGGCGGCGTTTGGGTCGGAGCCGCGCCCTATTTGATGTTCATTCCGGATCGCGACCACGACGATAAGCCCGACGGGGAACCAGAGATCGTGCTGGACGGTTGGGCTTATCAGGACACGCACGAAACCTTGAACACCTTCACGTGGGGACCCGACGGCTGGCTTTATGGCTGCCAAGGGGTCTTCACTCATTCCCGCGTCGGTAAACCGGGCGCTCCAGCCAGCGAACGAACCTCCGTGAACGCGGCGGTTTGGCGATATCATCCGACGAAAAAGAAATTCGAGATTTTCGCCGAAGGCACGAGCAACCCATGGGGAGTTGATTTTGACGCGCACGGGCAATGCTGGATCGAGGCCTGCGTGATTCCGCACTTGTTCCATATGATCGAGGGCGCGCGCTACGAACGCCAGGCCGGCGAATCCTTCAATCCCAATACCTACGACGAAATCAAGACCGTCGCCGATCACCTCCACTACGCCGGCAATAAGGGGCCTCACGCTGCGAATGGGCGTTCCGACGCAGCCGGCGGCGGACACGCGCACGCCGGAATGATGGTCTATTTGGGCGGCAGTTTCCCGGAGAAGTACAAGGGGCAGCTCTTCATGAATAACATCCATGGCCAGCGCCTTAATATGGATATTCCGGAGCGGAGGGGCTCGGGATTTGTGGGCCATCACGGGGCGGATTTCGTGAATTTTAACGACCGCTGGTCGCAAATCATTAACATGCTCTATGATCAGGACGGGTCTGTTTATATGATTGATTGGTACGACAAGAACCAGTGCCATCACACGAATCCGGAAGGTCATGACCGCTCGAACGGGCGCATTTTCAAGCTGATTTACAACAATCAGAAATTCACTCCCATCGATCTTCAGAAAAAGAGCAACCTGGAGTTGGTTCAGCTTTTGACCGAGAAGAATGAATTCTACGCGCGCCACGCCCGGCGCATTCTCGCCGAACGCGGGAAAGATCCAGCAGTGTACGCGGCGCTCAAAGAAATGATTCACGATGGCAGTGATGATGTGCAGCAGTTACACGCTCTCTGGACTTTGCAAGTCACCGGCGGCTTAGATGAGGAATTCGGGTTGTCTCTGTTGCAGAGCCCGCACGAGTATGTCCGCGCCTGGGCGATTCAACTGATCTCCGAAGAGAAAGGCCCGAGCGACGCTGCGCTCAAAGAATTCGCGAAAGTGGCCGTCACTGATCCGTCGCCGGTCGTGCGCCTCTACCTCGCTTCCGCAATGGAACGCACCGAACCGGAAAAGCGGTGGGATGTAATTACCGCGCTGCTGAAGCATGGCGAGGACGTCGATGACCACAATCTCCCGCTCCTCTATTGGTACGCCACGGAAGGCGCCGTTGCGGCCGATCCGCAACGCGGCGTGAAACTGCTCACCGAAACACAAATCCCGAAAGTAAGGCAGTTCATCGCGCGACGGATCACGACGCTGAGCAAAACCGTGGCCGTGCGTTGATTCAATGACCTAAAGCTCAAATACCAATTACCAAATACCAAAGAAG
>DASYTB010000073.1:0-7661 GCA_036002705.1 Verrucomicrobiia bacterium | reverse complement strand
AACGCCGCGTTTTGATTCGCTGATTTTCAAAATCATGGGACGCCGCGAGCGAAGCCTCTCGAATTGCGACGGACACATTTATTTTTTCACGGTCCCTTCGCTCACGGCTCTTCTCGAAAAGAACGGTTTCTCGATCGAACGCGTGGATCTCGTCGGTCGAACTCTGACGGCGGACCGGCTTCTCTACAATGTCGGAGTGATGTCACGCAGTGCCGGCGTGCAGAACGCCCTCGCGTCCGCGGGATCGGCTCTGGGCCTGAATAAGCTCAAGCTTCACGTGAATATTCGCGATATGCAGCGAATCTACTGCCGGGCCAAGTGATGGTTCGCGGCGGCGTCTCTTTGTTAACCTACGGCTGGCCGTGGAGAGCAATTCTCGGTCGTCCCTGGCGGGACCTTGTTTAATATCATCCACACAAGCCACCGATAAATCGGTGGGCTATTTCTTTCGCCCTCCGGGCTGTGCGTGGGCCATGATGGCGTCAAATCCTAGTGGCAGTAGGCGAGGTGATCGACACGACAGTGGCCTAGCCACCAGATCTACGGGAATTTAGTTGCGTTTGCCCGTCGCGACGGGTTTGCAAAGGTGTAAGTTCTTCAGCAGGATTCAAGGAGTTTGGAAGCAGATTGAGGAACAGAAAATGAACACCTGGTTTTGGTATGCGGTGGGCGCGGCGATTCTTTATGGGGCGCACCAGATTTTTACGAAGCTCGCGGCGCGCGACATTAGTGATGGGCTGGGCGGGTTTGCGGTTGAGGCGACGGCCGCGTTGACGATTCTGATTTATCTCGTTGCCCTGTACGCGAGCGGTGATTGGAAGCAGCAGGCCAAGGCTTCCGGGGTTTTGTATTCGGCGGCCACCGGTGTTTGCGTGGGGGTGGGGACGATATTCTTTTTCCTGCTTTTTCAGAAGGGCGGCCCTCTCTCAGCGGTGCCGATGATCCTGGCGGGTGGCGCGGCGATCATGGCAGTGGTCGGCATTTTCTTTTTTAAGGAACCCGCATCGTGGCAGAGAATGCTTGGAATTACGTTGTCGCTGGCAGGTTTGTTTTTGTTGAGGAGTTAAGCGTTCATGAGCGGCCACGCGCACCATCACTCGCATTCGCATGAAGATGCGCATGGGCACGAGCATTCGCACGCGCCAAATGATTTTAACGGGGCGTTTGCCATCGGAGTGTTCTTGAATCTTGGGCTGGTCGTGGCGCAGGTTTTCTTTGGATTGATCGCGCATTCGCTGGCGCTGGTGGCGGATGCGGGTCACAATTTTGCGGATGTTCTGGGGCTGGGGCTGGCGTGGTGGGCAAGCCGGCTGGCGCGGAGCGCCCCGACGCGCAAGCATACCTATGGGTTGCGCGGAGTTTCGATCCTGGCCGCGCTCGCTAACGCGGTGCTGCTGCTGGTGACGATGGGCGGAGTGGCGTGGGAAGCAATCGCGCGACTGAAAGACCCGCCGCCGGTGGAAGGCCGCCTTGTGATCTGGCTGGCTGCAACCGGAATTATTGTTAATGCGGCCAGCGCGTGGCTGTTCTTCTCGGGACGAAAGGGAGATTTGAATGTGCGCGGGGCCTTTTTGCACCTGGCGGCGGACGCAGGAATTTCATTTGGAGTGGTTTTAGCCGGGGCGGCGATGCTTTGGACGGGCAAGCTGTGGATCGACCCGGTCATGAGCCTCATCATCGTGGTGACGATTGTCTATGGCACGTGGGGTTTGTTGAAGGAGGCGGTGAATCTCTCGTTGCTGGCGATTCCCGAGAATATTGATCGCGACGCGGTCGAGGAATATTTGGGTTCGGTGCGGCACGTGGTGAGCATTCACGACCTGCATATCTGGGGAATGAGCACGACCCAGGCGGCGTTAACAGTGCACTTGGTAATGCGGCCGGCAAGAGTGGATGACTCATTTCTCGCGCAAGTCGCGGCGGAGCTGCATGATAAATTTCACATCGAGCATGCGACAATCCAGGTCGAGGCGGGAGATGGGCCGGTATGTCAGTTGGCGCCGCAGGAGAGGGTTTGAGATGGGGCGAGAGAAGGAAATCCGAAAGCCGAAGTGGCGAAATCCGAAAAAAGTATCGGAGAAGGCTCAGTCCAGGGAATCAGGCAGCGAACTCTACTGGCAGTGTGGACTGCCGACCGCGCGGGCAGCGGCGCGGCCGAGTTCGAAGGCGGAGTCGAAGGGACCGATGTTTTCGGTGCGGCGGAGTTTTCCGTCGCGGAAGGAAACGGCGGAGATGCGAAGCTGATTCTGGATAACCTGCGCGTGGGCAGCGACCGGGCTGAGGCATCCGCCGCCCATCGCCTGAAGGAAGGCGCGCTCAGCGGTGACGCAGTGGAACGTGGGTAGGTCGTTGAGGCGAGCGCAAATGGCATCTGTTTGTTTGTCGCCAATGCGGCTTTCGAAACCGAGCGCGGCCTGGCCGACGCAGGGCAGCATTTGATCGATGGGGAGAATCGTCGCGAGCAGCCCTTCGGGAACGTCTTTGCCTTCGATCTTTCCTTCTGGCGTGATCTTGTAGCCAAGGCGTTTGAGGCCGGCGAGGGCGAGGATAATCCCGTCGAGTTCCGGCTTTTCGTGGAGTTTTTTGATTCGTGTGCCGACGTTACCGCGGATGGGAACAGTCTTGAGATCGGGCCTAATGGCGAGGAGTTGCGCCTGACGGCGCGTGCTGCTGGTGGCGATCGTTGCGCTGGCGGGAAAATCGGTGATTTGGGCGTTGGGAGCGAGGCCGCGTTTTTCACGGGCGCTGGTTCGATCACGGTAGAGCAGGACATCGCGAACGTCCTCGCGTTCACTGACGGCTGAAAGATAAAGGCCTTCCGGGAGTTCGGTGGGCAGATCCTTGAGGCTATGGACGGCGAAATCGGCTTCTTTATTGATTAGGGCCACTTCGAGTTCCTTGGTGAAAAGGCCTTTCGTAACCGTTTGATTAGGATTGGTGAGGTTCAGAGTTTGGAGTTTGTCTCCAGTGGTTTTGATGATTTTAAGTTCAAACGCCCGGTTCGAAAAATGGGCGCGGCATTGAGCGAGGACCATGTTGGATTGGGCGAGTGCCAGGGCGCTGCCGCGGGTCGCGATGTAAATCGACTGGGACATACGTTAGGCGGCAAACTTCACCCACGAATGGACACGAATTAACACGAATAGGGCAGGAACAAAGTGCATTCGTGTTTATTCGTGTTCATTCGTGGGTGTATGGTCAAGCCTGACTTACCTCGACGCTGAGTTTGGGTTGGAAGGCGAGAGCGCCGCCGGCGGCTGCCAGAAGGGCTTGCGCTTTTTCGCGGATGAACGCTTCGCACTTCGAGATTTCCTGGCGGCGTTGTTGGAGGTAGTTCTCGGCGATGGCCTGGAGGTCGTCGATATTGTAGAGGTAAACCGATTCGAGAAGGTTCACGTCCGGATCGATATCACGCGGGACGGCAATGTCGATGAGCAGCAGGGGGCGGCTTTTACGGCCTTTGAGGAGTTGCTGGAGCTTCGGTTTATCCAGGATATAATGCGGGGCGGAGGTGCTGCTGATAACGATATCGATCTGGTGAAATTCCTGGAACCAATCGTCGAAAGTGATGGCGCGCCCGCCAAGCTCGCTGGCAAGGGCGGCAGCGCGGTCGTAGGAACGATTGCTGACGAGAATGCTTTTGACGCCGCGGCTGAGCAGCGCGCGGGCGGTTTTTTCGCTGGTGTCCCCCGCGCCGAGGACCATGACGTGACGGTCGGCCAGCGTGCTAAAGATTTTTTCGGCGAGTTCGACGGCGGCGGAACCGACCGAGATGCTACCGCGCTGAATATTGGTGGAGGTGCGAAGGTGTTTGGCGACGTTAAACGCGCGTTGAAAAGCTTTGTTCAGTCGTCCGCCGGTAAGCTTATGTTGCAGCGCGAGATCGTAGGCCTTCTTGAGCTGGCCGAGAATTTCGGTTTCGCCCAAGACCATCGAATCGAGCCCGCACGCGACCTTGAAGAGGTGTTCGAGGCTGTGTGGCTCTGGATAAAGGTAAAACTCGTCGCCGAGGTTTTGCTGGAAGCTGCGGGTTTCGGCGAGTTGATTGCGGAGCTGTTCGAGCGTCCCGCGATCGGCAGTGGCGGTCACGGCGTAAAGTTCCACACGATTGCAGGTGGAGAGGATAACCGCTTCCGAGACGAGGCCGCGTTTTCGCAGATCGTCGAGGACAGCGGGAATCTCGGCATCGGAGAATGCGAACTTTTCCCGAATGTCCACCGGGCAGCTTCGATGACTTAGACCAATCGCGACGATGGGCATAATCAGGATTGGTGCGCCTTCGAGAGAAGGTTCACGCCCCAGAATGTGAGCAGGACGAAGGAAAAACCTCCGACCGCGCCCCAGGCGAATTTCCGGCCACCCTGGCCAAACCAGGAGCGCATTGAGATCAAGCCGCCATAAAGCAGCCAGACGAAAACGGACCAGGTGATTTTCGGGTCAGATTTGAAGAAGACGCCATAGCGGTCCTTCATGAGAAACGGAGCCATGGCCAAGCCGACCGTGAGAAAGGCGAAGCCAATGAAGAGCATGCGCGTGGCCACGAATTCCAGGCGCTGAATCGGAGGAAGAAGCGAGAGAATTGTGCGGGTCTTGCGCACTTTCAGATCGTGTTCCTCGGTGAGATACATCGCGGCGGCGACAGAACCAAGACCAAACGCGCCGTAAGCGAGCAGAATAAAGGCGGCGTGTAAGGCGGCCAGCCGCGGAACGTCCGGATTCGGCGTATGGTCCAAGGCGGGCATTAAAGCGAAAACGCCCATCGCGAGCAGGGCAGGGGAGGCGAACGCGCCGATGAAGCGAAGCTTTGGGATTAGGCCGATGACCAGATAAGCAGCGACCAGCGTCCACATGATGAACATCATCGCTTCGAAAAGATTGTTCACCGGACAGCGCGAGAGGCTGAAGCCGCGCACGCCCATGGCGGTCGTGTGGGCGATGAAAGAGAGGGCAATAACGGCATAGCTGATCTTATCCGCCGTGCGAAAGCCCTTCCGCCAAAGAAAAATCGAATGCAGCATGCTGAGTCCGTAACCCAGCACCGCAATCAAGAACCACTGGCGATCTGTCATACCGATCACGGCGTAAAAGCTAGACGAGTCACTAACTCGGGGCAAACCACCTTTTTGTCGTAGCCCGCGCAAAAATTGCTCCAAGGGACCGCGCGAGCGCAATCAGAACCCAGGAACGAGCCGGCGCGAGACCGCGCTTTACCGGGCAAACTCCGGTGTGAGGCGGACGAATAATCGAAGCCACTCGCGATAAATGCCTTGCGAAAGCGTTAACTGGCCGGCGTGCTCCAGCGCATCCAGTTCCGCGATGGTCTCGCCGTTGTAATGCCCAATCCATCCCGTCGCGACGCGCCGGGACGCGCGAAGGAACGCCTCCAAGTCCGCGCTGCCGCAACTCAGAGGAAAGGTTTCTTCTATGACCAGTGGCTTCCCCACCGCCACTTTATCCAGAGCTTCCAAAGCTTCGCCCGGCTTTTTGCTGTCCGGATAAATATGAAGGCAGAGGAAATCCAGTTCGGGCGCGATTTTCTCCGGGACAAATCCGGAGAGGTACTTCCACTCTCGCGACCACGGAAGCAGGCCAACCGTAATCAACGCATTCCGATCTTGCGAGCGAATCGCTTCTTTCATGCGCCGAATCCATTCCACCGGAATTTCCTCGCGTTTTCGGCCGGCGGGATCGAGCGCGATAAACTGCAGGAAATCATACCCACCGAACCGGCCGCCGGAAGACCATTTCTCGCGCTTTTGCCCGGGAGAAAGCGGCTCGTTGATCAAATCGTAACAAAACACCGACGGGCTCGACGCGCCCAACTCCGCGACGGCCTTCCAGAATCTCGCTTGCGCCGCCCAGCGCGACGATTCGTCCATCGCTTCATACCAATTGGGAACGTCCGAAGGCCGATAAGTCCCGAGTCCCGTGATGTCCAGGTAAAGGCCGCTCTTCTCCGCCAATCGCAGCAAACGCTCAAGCTGGCGCAAAGCGCTGGAATTCGGTTCGTCCGCCGCTTCCATGAATTTCTCGAACTGGAGATGAACTCGGACCACATTGGCGCCCAATTCGCGCATTTCGCGAAAATCGCCAGCCAGCGTTTCCCAGTCCTTTTCCCAAAAATCCTCCATCAGGCGGCCGGCATTGCCGTAATTCATGCCCCACGGATGGAATGCTTGTTTGGACCGGGCACTGATGAATCCCCGCCCGTCTGGCGAAACCACGATTCGCTCCATTTCCGGTGTTTTTCCTGAGGCCACCGGAGGTGCCGTCGGGCTCGCACTCCGGCAGCCACAAGTCAGGATCAAGAAAAGTAACGGATAGAATGCCTTCTGCATACGTCCGGGTACGCGGTCTTTGCGATCGCTAAATACGGTGTGAGAAGAAACGAAGGTTTCTTGAGATCATCGGCGATTGCAAATTACCTGTTGCACTACGTCGTTTTCCGAAATCTTTCCTCGCCCTTGCCGCGAAATCCACGTGTGGAACTTCTTTGGGAGGCGTGTCTTTATTCCGTACGGTGTGAGCCTGTGGCTTCACTTCTCGAAAGGGGCGAACAATGTTCCCCCGGCACGAAAGCTCCGCCTGTCGGCGGCTAATTTCTCGGACTGCGACGGTTTTCATCTCAGATACGTTGGCATTCAGTGGAGAACGCTACAATTAAGATCTGTGGATGCCAGCGTGGCTTTGTTTCGAGGAATTGGTTCGGAATGCGCGGGTCTATCTCATTACGCCGCCCGCATAATCCGACATCCAGCGCCAACCGGAAATCGATTCGGAGCGAAAAATCCGAGGGATTCCGGAATGTGTGCGTGTATGGAAGTGAGATGAACATTTTTATGAAAAGAATTAGATCGATAAAGATAATCATTGCCCTGAGCGCCGCGGCCGTTCTCGCGGCATCACTCCATGCGCAAGACAACCACGAGAAACCTGGAAAAACCGCCGCTTTGGCGCCCGAGCCGCGACCGTTTGAAATCGAGTTCCCTGGCGGCACTCCGGATGAACTGGTCCAGGACATTGCCAACCACAGTGGCATCAGGCCCAACGTGATCATTCCCAGCCAGCTCGAAAAGATTGAACTGCCCAAATTCAAGCTTCAAAACGTGAATGCGGGGCAGGTTTTTGAGGCGCTGAATATGGTTGTCGATCAGAGTGGCGCGCAAACTTTTCGTTGGATAAGCCAAGGCCCCAAAGACGATCCGCGGACGGTTTGGACGTTGGCCAAAGCGCCGACCCGGCTGGCGGCCGAAATGTGCCAGGTCTGGTTTATCGGCAATCTGCTTGAATCATCCAATCTGGAAGATATCAATACGGCGATCAGCGCGGCTTGGCAGATGCTGGAGCCGAAATCCTCGCCCGCGTTGAAATTTCACAAAGAGACCAGCCTCCTGATCGCCCGAGGAACGGACCAAGAGCTCAAGCTCGTTGGCGACGTGCTAAGATCGCTTGAGCTCAGGGCCTCTTTCAAGAAAACGGCCGAGTCGAAGAAAGTATTGTGATCGAGCCCTGAACCGCAGTGAGTTGATTTGGTTTCCGCGGATCGCAGCGGGCGGTCGCGGAAAATTCACGCTCGCGGCGAATCAAATGATTCAGACTCCGATTCAGACGATTCCAGACCAGGTGGATTGGCTCAAGCTGACCACGCGGATCACGGCAGG
>DASYTB010000072.1:0-3147 GCA_036002705.1 Verrucomicrobiia bacterium | reverse complement strand
TCATGCGTCACCGTCGCCTCGTCCGCGATTACGAAAGAACCGACACGAGTGCAGAAGCATGGGCCTATATCGCCATGATACGAATTCAACTCCGTCGTTTGGCCTAATTCCGCAGAGGCGATGAGTTTTCAGACACGCTCTAACATCCGGGAGCAACCAATGCCTCCAATTGCGCCAAAGGATAGTCTTGTCGTCAGAGTTCGCGGGACCGAAATCCATCCAACGGACACGCGCGAGCTTTACCGCCAGAAGATTGCGCGCATCACATTGGATTCGATGGTCCAGTTCGTCGGTTTACTGGATGCGCAAGGCACCGTGCTCGAGATCAATAAAGTGGCACTGGACGCCGTCGGGATCAAACTTTCCGATGTCGAGGGGAAAGCGTTTTGGACCACTTTTTGGTGGCAGGTCTCGCCGGAGATCAACGAAACACTGAAAGAATCGATAAAGCGGGCGGCCAAAGGTGAATTTGTTCGGTGGGATACACCCATTTACGGTCGGGCCGGGGGCAAAGAAACGATCATTATCGATGCATCGCTTTGTCCCGTCACGGACGACGGTGGCAAGGTCGTATTCATCGCGGCGGAGGGTCGCGACATCACGGAGAAAAAGGCGCAAGAGCGGGAGATCGCGCAAAAAAACAAAGACCTTCAGGTTTTGCTGGAGCGGATTCGGGACTTGGACGAGATCAAGACGCAATTCTTCGCCAACGTCAGCCATGAGTTAAGGACACCCTTGCAGTTGATTATCGGGCCGGCCGATCGATTGGCAAACCATGAAGGCCGGATGGGTCTGGAGCAATGCCAGGATTCGGCGCGAGTGATCTCTCGAAATGCCCGGATGCTCCTGAAACACGTCAACGATCTGCTGGATATTGCCAAGTTTGAAGCGGGCAAGCTCAAACTTGAACTTCAGGACACGGATGTGGCGTCTCTCATTCGGCTGACGGTTTCGCACTTCGAGGTCTCGGCCGCGGACCGGAGGATCGCTCTGATCGTGGAAACGCCGGAAGAAATCGTGGCCGCCGTCGATCCCGAGAAGATTCAACGGGTCGTGATGAACCTGCTTTCAAACGCTTTCAAGTTTGTGCCAGATGAGGGCTCGATCCGCGCCAGAGTCCTGCAAGTGGGAAAGGAACTCAGCGTGTCGATTCATGATTCCGGGCCCGGCGTGAAGCCGGAATTGCGCGAGGCGATCTTCGAGCGATTTCGACAGGGGGACGGTGGAGTAAATCGCCGTTTTGGCGGAACGGGTCTTGGTCTGGCGATCGCCAAGGAATTTGTGGAAATGCATCAAGGGACATTAAAAGTCCTCGATTCAGATCTGGGCGGCGCTTGTTTTGAACTGAGGCTCCCTCTTCATCGCGCGTCTCAAGCCACTTCTGCCGCGGCGTTGCCCTCTCCGCGGAATTTGGACAGGACGATAGTCGAAGGTTTCCTTGAGGAACTGCGGCCGGTTATCTCTCGCCAAGATGAAATAAGACCGGCGGCGGCCCTCAAAGGCACGAGACCAACAGTCCTGGTCGTGGAAGACAACCCCGAAATGAACCGATTCGTTGTCGAGACCCTTTCTGGCGAGTTCGATGTCATTTCGGCGTTCGATGGCCAGGAAGGTCTGGAACAGGCTCTTGCTTCAAACCCGACCCTGATTGTTTCGGACATCATGATGCCAAAAGTGAGCGGCGTGGAGATGATTGCCGAGATGCGAAAACAGCCGTCGTTGGTCCACGTTCCGATCATTCTTCTGTCGGCAAAAGCCGATGAGGAGCTGAAGATTAAACTGCTGGAAGGCGGAGCAAATGATTTTGTCGCGAAGCCTTTTTCGGAAAGGGACCTGCTGGTGCGGGTCAGGAACATGATCCGATTGAGGAAATCCGAGCAAAAGCTTGAAGAAACGGTGTCTGAGCGCACCGCCAGATTGCGGGAGACGATCGGCGAATTGGAAAGCTTCTCCTACAGCATCGTTCATGACTTGCGCGCCCCATTGCGGTCGATGCAGGGATTTTCGGACCTGGTAAGCACCAAATTCAGCGCCCAATTGAATGCCGAAGGACAAAGTTATTTGAAGCGCATCGGCAATTCGGCGGCGCGGATGGATCGGCTCATTAACGACCTGCTGAGTTACAGCCTCGTGGCGCGAGCTGAACTGGTCCTTGAACCAATCGCCACGGACAAGCTCGCTCGTGAGATCGTGGATACCTACGCGAATTTGCGCGCCGAGCGGGAAAACATTCAGGTCGAGGGAGTGCTGCCGATAGTGATGGGCCACGAAACCGCGTTGGCCCAGTGTTTCTCAAACCTGCTGGGCAACGCGGTGAAGTTCGTCGCTACCGGAATGCGCCCTTCCATTCGGGTGTGGTCAGATCAAACAAATGGCCGTGCGCGTATCTTTGTCGAGGATAAGGGCATTGGCATTCCGGAAAACGCTCACGAGCGGATCTTCGGACTATTCGAGCGCGCCACGCATGATTACGAAGGCACCGGGATTGGTCTGCCCATCTTGAAAAAATCCATCGACCGCATGGGCGGAACGGTGGGGTTGAAATCGACGCTCGGAAAGGGAACCACCTTTTGGCTGGAGCTGGCGCTGGCATGAGACAAGTGAGCTTTTCATGAAGTGCGTGCTCTACGCGGAAGACGAACCCGACGACGTTTTTTTCATGGAACTGGCCTTCCAAAAAATGGGGGCTTCGGCGCGCTTGCTCACCGTTCGAGACGGCGCCGAGGCCATCGCCTATCTTTCCGGAGACGGTCTTTATGCGGATCGCGCGCGATATCCCTCGCCGAATCTCGTGCTGCTCGATTTGAAGATGCCCATCATGAACGGTTTTGATGTCTTAAAATGGATTCGGACTACACCGTCCGCTTCCTCTCTGCCAGTCGTCGTCCTGACTTCTTCGGGAAACGATACGGACAAATCACGCGCCGCGCTCCTCGGCGCCAACGGCTACCTGATCAAACCCAGCCACCCAGACAAACTGGCGGAACTGGCGCGTGTCTTCAAAGAGTACTGGCTCGAAAACGACCATCTTTCGGATGAAAGCCTTCAACTTGCAAAGCCCAGTGCCCCAGGCATATGGCGGTAATGCAACGCATATTGATCTAAAACGACGCTGCGGCCAAGTTGCCCCAACCGCAGGTTGCTTGA
>DASYTB010000071.1:0-4306 GCA_036002705.1 Verrucomicrobiia bacterium | reverse complement strand
CGGACCGGGCATGAAGGTGGTTTGGGCGAGCAAAAAAGTGAGCGAAAAGGATACCGAGAATCTGCACAGCATCATGAGCACACCGGCGATTGCTGGGGATTATATTTACGGCGTTTGCTCTTACGGACAGGTGCGGTGCCTGAAGGCGTCAACGGGAGAGCGGCTTTGGGAAACTCTGGCGGTGACGACCTACGACAACAAGCCGCAACGCTGGGGTAACGTGTTCTTTGTGAAAAACGGCGACCGCTATTTTCTGCCGAACGAGAAAGGCGACCTGATCATCGCGAAGCTTTCGCCGGAAGGCTACAAGGAGATCAGCCGGGCGCATTTGCTCGACCCGACAAATCCATCGCCCGGGCGCGATGTCGTGTGGTCGCACCCGGCGTTTGCCAATAAGCACGTTTACACGCGCAACGACAAGGAACTGGTTTGCGCCGATCTGGCGCGGTGAGGAATTTTGTTTGCGGTGGCTGCTCAGCGCGACATTGCGCAGCCGAGGATTTCGGCGAGTTCGCCGGGATTCAGGGTGATGGGATTGGCTTTCATGCTGCTGGCTTGAGCAGCTCGTTCGCAGAGAAGCGGGATCGATTCGGCATCCAGGCCATAAACCGCAAGAGGGGGAATTTGGAGTTGAACGCAGAGGCGCTCGATCCAATGGATGCCATCTTCCGGCGCGGCGTTCGGAATGGCCGTAAGCAAGCGTGCGATCTCGGAGAAACGGCGGAGCGCCTCGGAATTGGGCGCTCGCTCGGACAAAGCGTGATAGTTAGCGCGCAAAGCGTGCGGCAACAATGCGGCGCAAACGGCTCCATGCGGCGCGGTAAGCATGCCGCCGACCGGCGCGGCAAATCCGTGGACTACGCCGAGGCCGGCGTTCGCGAGAGCAAGTCCACCGCCAAGGCTGGCGAGCGACATTTCCTCACGAGCGGCTTTGTTAGCACCATTTTCATAGGCGGCCGGCAAGGCGCGGGCGGCACGAGGAATCATTTCACGGCACAGCGCATCGGTTATTGGATTGGCCCGCGCGGAAAGGAAGGGCTCAATCAATTGCGTCACCGTGTCCATGCCGGTGCTGGCCGTTAGCCTGGGCGGAAGCTCGTAGGTCAACTCTGGATCAACGAGAGCGAGCACGGGCAACATTCTCGGGCTGCGGAGGCTCACTTTGAGCTGGTGTTCCGGCGAGCCCAACACCGCATTGCGCGTGACTTCCGCGCCGGTGCCCGCCGTGGTGGGAATCGTGATGCAGGGAAGCGGTGGGTTTTCGAGCGGCTTGCCCTCGCCAATCACTTCGAGATAACGAATTAGGTCTCCGGTATTGGAAGCAAGGGCAGCGATCGCTTTCCCCGCATCCATGGCGCTCCCGCCCCCGATGGCCACGACAAAGTGGCTTTGGTGAGCGCGGGCGAGGTCGGCGCCTTGTTGAACGAGATGGAGGGTTGGCTCGCCCGGGATCGGAAAGAACTGCGTCTGGACGTCCGAAGCGGCAAAGCCTTGCTCAAGCCACTTCGCGCGGCCCGGGCCTGATCCACCGACGATGAGGCAGCGTTTTCCAAGTTTTTCAGCGGCAGGGAAAACTTCATTCCGCTTCCCAGCTCCAAAAACGATGCGCGTGGCGGTGGCAAATTCGAAGTTCATCCGTGGTCAATAAGCGTCATCGCTTGGATCGACGTTGGCGAGTTTCACACTTTGCCGCGGCTCAGCCATCATATCGGCGACAGTGTCGCGCCAACGCTGATAATGTTCCGTTTCCTTGTGGGCGGCGGGAGCGGCTCCATTCCGATAGGCCTCAAGCAAAACGAATCGAGTCGGATCATCGGCCTGCTGAAGGAGATCGAACCGAGCGATGCCGGATTCTTTTCGGCTGGCTTGGGCATTGGCGATCGTCGCTGCTTTGAAGGCCGCAACGAATTCGGGCTTCACGCGTATGTGGACGAAAACGACTAACATACGCGCAGAGTAGCAATTGGGATGCGGGATTGAGAATGGAAAAGTCGGAGGCTGTGGTGCGATGCGAGTTCTCGTTTGAACGGCGGCGCTCTTACAAGACGCCGTTACATGGAACAGAAATGGGCAGATGGCCTTGATCTTGCTCTTGCAAAGTCAATGCCTTGAACGATGTTTGCGGCTCATCTGCAATGAATTTTTGGCGTATCGCAACAGTTCTTTTCATGGGTTTCGGCGTGCTCCGCGCGTCCGCGGACATCGTGATCAATGAAATCCATTTCAAGCCTGTCGTTGATACGGATCTCGCCAAGTTCATTGAACTTTATAATTCCGGGGCTGCGGCCGTTGATTTGAGTGGATGGCGCTTCTCCTCGGGCATCGATTTCACCTTCGCGACTGGCACCACGCTGGCGGCGGACGGCTACCTGATCGTCGCTGAAAATCCAGCGGCTCTGAAAGCGAAATTTGGCGTCACGGCGCTTGGACCGTGGGCCGGGAATTTGTCCGGGCGTGATGACAAGATCACGTTGCGAGACAGCGCGGGGAAAGTTGTCGATGAGGTTAGTTATCAAAACGGGTTTCCGTGGCCGACGGTCGGTTATGCGCCCGAGAGTTCGATCGAGCTGGTCAATCCCGCTTTTGATAATGACCTGGGCGGGAACTGGCGAGCGTCGTTGACGAGCGAGAGCGGGCCCGTCGCGCAAACCATTGTCCCGATTGACCAGACCTGGCGGTATGATGAATCCGGGACCGATTTGGGCACGGCGTGGCGGGCGGCGAGCTACGATGATTCGGCGTGGTCTTCGGGGAAGGCGCTTCTTTATCACGAAGAGGCCTCGCTCCCGGCGCCGAAAAACACCGCATTGGACCTGGGCAAAACGACTTATTACTTCCGAACACATTTCAATTTCTCGGGTGATCCCGCGCAGGTGGCGTTGCAGATCAGTCTGGTTATCGATGACGGCGCCGCGATTTATCTGAATGGGCAGGAACTATATCGACTGGCTCTCGCGCCGAACGCAAGCTACAGCACCTTTGCGACGCGGACCGTCGGCGATGCGGTTTTCGAGGGGCCGTTTAACGTGGGTTCATCGGCGTTGCGCCAGGGGGATAATGTGCTCGCGGTCGAGGTGCACCAGGCGGCCAGCACGAGTTCGGATGTTGTGTGCGGCCTTAGCTTGACCGCGAGGCCGCTCGGCGTTTCAATCGGAAATGCTCCCACGCCGGGCGCGCGCAATTCCGTTTTCGCGACGAATCTTCCACCGGTAGTCCGGCAAGTGGATCACACTCCTGAACAGCCCGTTTCGGGGCAACCAGTTCGAATCAGCGCGAAAATCACCGATTCGGATGGAATCAAATCCGTAGTTCTCCTTTATCAACTAGTCGATCCAGGTAATTACATTGAGCTGACCGATCCAGCCTACGCCACTTCATGGACATCAGCCCCAATGAACGATGCCGGACTCGACGGCGATGAATCGGCTGGAGACAACGTGTTCACAGCAACCCTGCCAGCCTTGTTGCAGAAACATCGCCGCCTGGTTCGGTACCGAATCACTGCCACTGATTCGGGCAACCGGAACGTGACCGTGCCCTATTCGGATGATCCGCAGCCGAACTTTGCTTATTTCGTTTATGACGGCGTTCCCGCATATCGAGCAGCCATTCAGCCCGGCAGCAGCGATGCGACCCGCGGACAAGCTGTGGAATATCCGACGAACGTCATGCGCACGATCCCGGCGTATCATCTCATCTCAAAGAGCAACTCCATCGCGCACTGCCAATTTATCGATCATTACGGCGGGCAGGAATATCTATGGGCGGGGACGATGGTCTATGATGGAAAGGTCTATGACCATATTCATTATCGGGCGCGCGGTGGCGCATGGAGATACGCCATGGGCAAGAACGCGTGGAAGATAAAGTTCAATCCGGGACACCACTTTGAAGCGCGGGATAATTACGGAAACAAGTACACCGCTCCCTGGGCGCGACTCAATTTCCGGCCTGGCATCCAACAAGCGGATTATCAGCATCGTGGCGAGCAAGGAATGTTTGAAGCCGTCAATTTTAAGCTTTTCAACCTGGCAGGGGTCGAGGCTTGCAATACTCAGTTCTTTCAGTTGCGCGTGATTGACGACGCCTCGGAAAACGGGGCAACGCAGTATGACGGCGACTTTTGGGGTCTCTATTTGGGAGTCGAGGAGGCGGACGGAGCGTTCGTTGATGACCATGAACTGCCGGACGGGAATCTCTACATGATGCGCAATAGCAGTGGTACGATTCAAAACCAGGGCCGCGATGCCGTTGCGGATGGTTCGGACCTCGCGTCATTCCTGAATACCTTCCGCAATACGACGAC
>DASYTB010000070.1:0-4599 GCA_036002705.1 Verrucomicrobiia bacterium | reverse complement strand
AAAAAGGCCAAAAGGCCAAAAGGCGGGCCGGAGAACGATGCGCTGACAAGCTCGATGGTTTGGGTGATTCTGTCCAGAATGAGAGCGCGGATTACTTCGGGATTGTTTTCGGCGGTGGCTTTTTGTGCTGTGATCGGTTGTGCGACAGTCTCATTCCCTCCGCTGGACCTTGGCGCGCCGGGCTGGCAGACCCGTCAGGCGCAAGCGATCTGGCAGCCGGACCGTGAGAAGCCGGAGATTGCCGGAGATTTGATCATCGGCACGCACCCGAGCCTTGGAGCCATGGTTGAATTCCTGAAAACCTTTCCCATTGCTTCGGCTCAAACATCGGACGACTCGTGGGAAATCAATTTTCCACCGCAACGTCGCCACTATTCGGGTCGAGGGAAAGGACCCGCCCGCGTGGTGTGGCTGCAACTGATCGCGGCGCTGGAAAGTAGGACTCCCGCAGCGCCCTGGACTCTGTCAAAACCGTCAGCTTCGATTTTGACCCTGGAAAACAAAAAGACAGGAGAGCGGCTCGAGGTGCATTTTTGAGCGCAGCGAGTACGAATAGAGTGCGGCGTGCCCACGAACGCCGCCACCTTAAACCCTTTTAACTCAATTTTTTCCTGGCCCCTTCTGGGACTTCCACTTTGGTCGAGCCGATATCTTTAATCTCGACGGTTGTGGTGCGGTCCACATCCACGTCATTGCCGTTAAAGTTCATCGAGCCCTGGACATGAAATTCATACTTATTGAGAACACCGTCTTTTACCCAAAACTTCGCGTGCCCCTTCGCGCCGGAAGCTTCCGGACCATCGCCGCCGCGGCGAAAACGCATGAGAGCCTTCGCTCCTTCAGCCGTGAGTTCGCCCGAGTAACTATCTCCATCTTTCTTTAATTCCTTGGTCTCCTTGGCCAATTCGGCGGCTTGTTCCGTGGGAACCTTGAAATTGCGCAGCATCGCTCCCATAAAACGTCCTCGCCCTTCGGCATTTTCCAGTTCGGAGACTGATTCCCAACCATTTTCCCCGTGCAGCGCGCCTTTATCGCCCTTGAGCACCGCTTCAACATCATTGTCGCGGAACGTCATCTTCAAAACGGTCGAGCCACCTTTTTCCGTTTTCCCCTCCGTGGGGCCCGGACGGAACTGAGCGCTTTCCGGGACTTTGACGGTCGTCCGCCAACTGTAGTTTTCTTTTTCCCCAAGTTGCTTCGCGGCATTGATTACTTCGTCTTTAGGACCGGAATCCGCGGCGATGATGGACAGGGAAAACAAGGCGGCGGCGCCGAACAGAACGCTATATTTCATAATGTCTCCTTTCCTGGAGGTAACCGCGCCGAATTAGCGCGAGTAATCTACCATGGTAATGTTCTGCGTTTTAACCGCCGGGACGGCAATGTCAAGCTTGCCTCGGCAGGGCAAACCATCTAAAACTCGCGCAATGCCGGTGGTTGCGCGCGATGTCGTCGTTGGACGAGGCGGCCCAAACGGACAGGTGGGCCGCCCAATGCCGCTGGGATTCCACTAGGGCGCCACTGGAATTTTGGTCTCGCCGGAGGGACGACCCGAAAATAGCCAGACCTTTCAACGTTGCGGACAAGCGCTGCCGCGAGTGGGTGCCTCGCCCGCTCGAAACGAAAATCGACTCACTCACTAGTGAGGAGGGGCGTTACACAAAGTTTCAAATCTTTCTTTGACCGCTCTCTTGAATCGGCTAGTTTTTCAGGATTCAGCTCATCGTTAATTAGAGAAAGTGAAATTGTATGGAGCAAACTACTAAACCTGTCGCCGGCCAGGATTCACGCCGGGATTTCATCAAGAAGACGGCCACGGCCGCTGCTGCGGTTGCCGCCGCGAATGTTCTCAAGACTCCGATTTACGGCCAGGGCCAGGCGCCGTCGGCGAATGTGGCCGGTGCGAACAATAAACTCACGGTCGGCTACATTGGCGTGGGCGGCCAGGGAATGGCTCACGTTCGCTCCCAAAAAACCCACGCGGGCGAGAACAACATCGAGCAGGTCGCCGTTTGTGACGTTTGGAAAAAACGCGTCGAGGGCGCCAAGGCTTTCGTCGGCGGACGATGCGAAGGTTACGATGACTACCGCAAGATGCTCGACCGCAAAGATATCGACACGGTGTGCATCGCCACGGTGGATCACTGGCACGCCAAGTGTTCCATTGATGCGATGAACGCGGGCAAACATGTGTATGTGGAAAAGCCCATGACACGCTATTTGGGCGAAGCCTGGGAAGTCTATGACACCTGCAAAAAGACCGGCAAGGTGCTTCAGGTCGGTTCCCAGGGCTGCTCCGACCGCAAGTGGCATGTGGCCGCTGAGAAAATCCGCGCGGGCAAGATCGGGCCGCTCGTTCTCGGACAGGATTCCTACATGCGTAACAATCCGAAGGGGGAATGGAATTATACGATCGATCCCGATGCCAAAGAGGACAATCTAGATTGGAAGTACTGGCGCGGGCCGGTGCAACACATCGACACCAAGAATTTCAGTGCCGACCAATACTTCCGCTGGCGGAAATACTCGCCGTTCTGCGCGGGCGTCCTCGGCGACCTCTTCCCCCATCGTTTGCATCCTCTGATGCTTGCGACCGGCAATCCGGAACTCCCGGTCCGAGTGGTGAGCGTCGGAAACAAAAAGATTCACACCGACGAAAAAACTCCCGGAACCTACATGCGCACCGTGCCGGAAAACGTGCAGTTGCTCGCCGAATTCCCGAGCGGCCTCTGCCTGATGGTGATCAGCAGCACCGTCAATGAAACCGGTATTGAAAGCATGATGCGCGGGCATTATGGCACACTCTATTTCGCGGGCAACCGCGTCGAATTGAGGCCCGAAAAAGCCTTCGCTGACGAGGTGGACCCCGAACGCGTGGACGGAATCGAACCGGGCGAAGATATCCGCTGGCACGAAAAGAATTGGTTCGCCGCGATTCGCGGGACCGAAAAGGCCAATTGCGGAATTGACCTGGCGATCAAGGTCCAGACCGTGATTTCACTGGCCGAAATGTCCGAGCGCCTCGGCGTCGCCGCTTACTGGGACGAAAAGACGCGTAAGATCTACACCGGCGGACCGGGTGGACCCGACCTGAAGAACGAAATCAAGCCGCTCAGTTACGAGTTGGAAGAATACATGGGCGCTCGCATCCGGAAGGTCTAAGCCACTTCCATTTGAAATTTGCTCACAGGCCCGCTTCGGCGGGCCTTTTTATTGGCTGCGCGGCTCCCGGAGCCTTGGGCGTGGAGAAAGTCCCTTCGGAAGGTGGGAGCTATCTAATCGAAGTGGCGGGTTATTCCTTTTCGTTCGTTATGACCCCATTCAGCAGTCCACCGTGATCGCCGCCGCTCCAGGTGCCTGCATAAGTATGCTCATAAATGAGGACCCGTGCCGAATACACGCCTCCTCCGGGAATTGGAAGTTTATCGACGATAATGACGGGAGTGTCTCCCGCCCATTTCACCTGAACCGGGATCGGGGCGACAACATCCACCTTGTTGTATTGAATACGAGCGTTAATGATCCAGGTGTCGCCGTTTACTTTGGTCACACCGGTGATCGTGTATTTGTCCTCTCTCTCAGCACCGAGGACCCCCTCTCTGATGGAGCACCAGCGACCGCTCATCGTTGCTTTGGTGAGCATCGCCTTGAACTTCGCTTCCAACTGTTCCGTCGCGGTCGTCGGGGAGGTTTGCGCCGAAGCTTCTTTCGCCGTCTGCGCGGATTCGGCAACAGTTTTCTCCTCTGCAATGCCTCGCGCGCCAAAGAGCAGAGCCAGTCCGGCAGCAATGGAAAGCACTTTTCTCCTTTTCATATGTTCGAAGGGTTACAGACGAGACGGTAGAGGCAAGGACAAAGATGCCTTTTAAATTTAGTTAGAGGCCTGGCCAAGCCCAATCTCCGAATCACCCCAGCCGCGATTTCCCGTCTCGGGCTGGTCGTCACGGTTCCACGCTTGTGGGAAAGCTGATTTGCTGGACTGAGTAAACAAAACCGCATTCGCACAAGGTTGGCCAGTCAAGCCCGTTCGCGCGCGGTCCAAAATCGCCTCCGCCTCCTTTGCCGGACGCGCGGATTTTGGCTCCTCAAACTACTCGTGGCGCCGGACGGCGAGGTGCTCTTTCGCCAAGCGGAGGAGGTCGATTCTTTGGAGCCGCGGCGATAAATCGTTCCAGCGCTGAACAAGGTTACGCCCTGGCCGGGATTGTCCGACGCGCGCTAAGCACGCTCTAAGACTTCGATCCAGATTTAATTTAGTGAGACTGCGGCCAGGAGCGGCTAGGGGAGCACCGCGCGAAAATAGCGGGCGCTGCCACTCGTGGGCAGCGCGCCTGATATTTGGATGACGCCGCCCGCAGAAACGCGGTATGTCATAACGGATCTCCAGTTCGACAGATCGGTTGAAGTTTGGATGACGTAGTCCAGATCGGCGGAACCCGTGAGCGTAAAGGAAGGCTTCCCGGTGGCGTCCACCGCCGCGGCCAATGAGGGCGACTGCATGGCGATATTCAAAGCGATGTCACCCTTCGTGCTCAACACGCCATCCACCGAGATAACGTAGATCGTCCCGGCGCTGGCCGGAAACTGAAGGGCTTCGCC
>DASYTB010000069.1:0-3072 GCA_036002705.1 Verrucomicrobiia bacterium | reverse complement strand
GCAAATAGCCGTAACTGACGATTTTCAAAGGGATCAGGATGAGCGTCAACACCACTCCCAGCCAGACCAGCAGCGGAACGAGCCGATGGCCGTTTGCTGCGGATATTCCGGCTTCGGCAAAATCGGTTCGCGCGGAACTGTTGCTCTCGTCTAAAAGAACGGCCTCCGGTTGTTTTATTCGGGAGTAAGTCATCGTCAGATCAGCGAAGCGCAAGCAGAATACACGCCAAGGAATGCATTCGGAGGTTTGCGCTTGCCTAGGGTTGTCTTATCTTATTGGGGCGCGGGAACTTCCGTTCGAAGCCCAAGCGCGAGAGCACCCATCGATAGAAGCAGGACCGATACGGAAATGCTGGCACCCAGGAGGAAAAAACGATCACGGTAAAAAACGCGAAGCACCGAATGGCCCTTCGGAATAGGAACAGCCTGGAAAGCGATGTTTGCGCGCAGGACTTGTTGCGCGGGAGGTGGCGCCGCCGTTCCTCGGTATTCAACGCGCCACGCTGGATACCACGCTTGCGGGATGACCACGACCGTCGGCGCCTCGGCATCCGCGGCAAAGGTGATTTCATGCGGTGTAATGTTGATTTCGGAAAACTGCACCTCCGTGCCCCGCTCGCTGAGCTGAAGGGCAGGGGAGGGTGAGGCGAGCAACACTCTCGTTCCGAAGTTGAAGTTCGAGGGAAGATTTGTCGGTTTGCCGGCGAGTTCTACGGCCTGACCTCCGGTGAGGAAAGGCATCGCGGTCGGGCGCGGCTGCCACTCGACGACCGAGTTCGAGGCCGTCTCCAGCGTGACGTTCAGGAAATCGAGCCACGCCGAGAGATTTTCATTTGTTCCCGAATAAAGCGCCTTTTGGACGACAGCTTGCTCACGGACCTGTAACGTTGAGGAGCCGTTCACTTTCGGGACCCGATCCAGCAGATTCAAATGGGACCATAACGCCAGCCGTTTTCCAATGAGGTCCTTTTCCGCGTCTCCAACGACGCTGCGGAGCAAGTGTTCTTCGGCGCCGGGCGTGATGAAGGCCCGGCCTCGTCCCGCGTCGGGCTTCTGAAAGTTCAGATTCGATTTTCTTTGGGCTTGTTCCCAGAAATCGGGTGCAAAGAGCGACACGTTCGTCGTCGGGTTTTGTCGCGGCAAATGTGTTTGCGCGTCGAACGTGATGAGAAGAAAGAGAACAACGATTGCCGCCGTGCGCCAGGGGAGCGCGCCCATCCCCGGGCGCTGCGGCGTGCCCTCGGATGACACATTCAAGATATCAAGAGCCCCTCGGAGTTCAGAAGCGCCTGATTCCGTGAAGGCGAACGGCAGCACGACTGCAAAGGCAATCAGGATGATCCAGCGAATGATCGAATTCGTCTTGATATCCGGCCACCAGTCGTAGGGGAGCGGGTAGGCATAGTTAAACCAGAATAATCCGCCCATAATCAGCGTAAAAACGAGGGCGCTTCCCAGGATGACGCGCCTCCTGTTTCGCGGGTCCAGTTGTTCGAGCACGAGGATTCCATTGGCCGCAAGCAGCGGCAGCGTGAGCGGCAGGATAAAGAGAAATTTCACCGGGTAACGCGCGATGGCGAGGAAGGGAAAAGCGTAATTGAGGAGCGCGTAGAGCCGTCCGGCTGATCCCAGCGCGAGAATCGCGCCCAACAGCGCGAGCCCTCCCGCAATTCGCGCGCGAGGATCACGGCGCGCGAATCCCAAGAGCGAGAGAATCAGAATTGGCGCGCCTACGTAAGTGGACGAAAGGAATTCCTGGCCGAACTGAAAAACGGTTCCTTCGTAGGTTTTGAAGGTGTGAAAACGCGGTAAAAGAAGGTTGGCCCAGCCCCACGGCGGCAAGGCCCATTTTTCACCGGCAAAGCCGGGTGTCCGCTGCGAATGTTGAAGCAACTCGATGAAGGGGAGAATCTGAACGGCAACCAGGCCGGCAGTGATCAGCACGACGGCAGATTGCCGCCAAATCAGAGCGGAGGCCCGTTCTTCCGATTTGGTCAGCCGCCAGACCCAAAGCGAGGCAAGAAGTGCCCACGTCAAAAAGCAAAGCTCCGGGACACCGGTCAGGATTTGCATTGCGGAGAGCGCGGCGGCGATGACCACCGCGGCGGCGCGGTTGTTCCGCAAGCGATTTGTAAAAACCGGGGCGGTTTTTGGTTCCCAAGCGCGTTCCACGCAAAGAACCACCCACGGAAACAGGCCCAGTGCGGCCGTGTAATTGGGCCACGTTAGTGAAGCTTGCGTGATCCCGTTGAAAACGAAAGCGATTCCGCCCAGCCCTGCGGGCCAGCCTCCGGAAATCCAACGCCGCACCAGGAAGAACATGCCCATTCCCCCCAGCCAGAGATGCGCGATGCAGAAGAAATTCAGGGACCAGGGCATCGGCAGAAGGACGTAGAGCAAACTTAGCGGGTAACAAACCATCGTTCCCCACTGCGCGAGGAAGGGCGCCCCGCAGTTGCTGTAAGGATTCCACAGCGGGATCTCCCCGTGCCAGATCGAGTCCCGATGGTAAGTCGCCGTCGGGATCGCGAGCACGCCAAAATCGCGGTAATAAAAAGTCTGCCCGTTGAACAGCACGGAGAAGAAAACCGCCGCCAGGACAAAGGCCAGCAGCAGCGCGAATCTTTTCGGCGAACACATGTTCATGAGGAACGGCCGCAGCTTCGCCCCGCCAGCTTCTCCGCGATAAGCCGCCAGCTCTTATCTGCTTTGCTCCCGCTAATGCATCGGCAAAAACGGGCACCCAATGAAGTTCGGCGCGCGAGCCGGTAAGAAACTCTCGCGCCGCCGTCGTAATCGCTCAGCTATCGGAGCGCGCCCATCTCGGGCGCAGCAAGCTTCGCGGCGGGAAGCGCATTCGTTAGAATGGCTCTTAAGATACGTCAGTTGCAGCGCCCGAGACGGGCGCGCTCCTAAAATGAGAAGTGCTGGCTCGGCAGGAGCCTCGCACCACCGCAACACGGCCATCACCCCGTCGTCAACGGTTCACCCTTGATCGGCTTCGGCAAGGCTCTTTATTTCCCCGTCTCGATCCCGAGCAGTTCGACCTCAAAAACGAGCGCCGCATTGGGC
>DASYTB010000068.1:0-3033 GCA_036002705.1 Verrucomicrobiia bacterium | reverse complement strand
CCGCGCTTTTAGTCATTTGCCGCGCTGTGAATTAGCGCCGGATAATGCGAATAACCCGCGCTTGCCGCGCGAACCCCTCTCTTTCATCTTCTCTTGACGTGAAGTTACAGAAAGCACTGCTTGACGGCATTCAGCGATTTTTTAATTCCGCCCCGGCCGCCGCCATCAAGCGTGGACGCGCATACCACGCCGGGGGCAATGTGACCGAGTTGGAATGCATCGAGCCTAACCACCTTTACTCGGCGGTCGTTCAAGGGGGAGAGGATTACGAGGTCGGCCTTGAATTCACCGAGTCCGGCTGGGCGGGGGAGTGCTCGTGTCCCCTCAGCTTCGATTGCAAGCACATTGTCGCCGCGATGCTGGCCTTGCGAGACCGTGCTCAAAGCAACGGGGCGTCCCAATCTGTCAAGTCGCCCGGACAGAAAGGACAGAAAGTCAAAGCGACTCCCGATCCGAGGCCGAGCTCGCCCCTGGAGGCCAAGCTCGTCGAACACCTTGGGCGGAAATTGCTGCCCAATGAAGCCGGTTATCTTCACCAGGTGCAGGCATTCTATTCCAACGCGAAATTTCGCCGCGTAAGCGAACCCGAGCTGCTCCAACTCGCGGACCGATCACTTTCGTACGGTTCTTACGGTTGGAAGGAACTCGAACTCTGGCCCGATTTTCCGCGCGACGAGTTTCTCTGCTGGCTTTATGTCGCCTGGGAACTTCGCCGGCGTAATATCCCTCTTCTGGCCTTCATGGAAGGCATCACCGATTTCTCGGCCATCGAAAAAGAGATGGGAGACTGGGCGCGGCGCAAGGAGATTGCCCACTGGAAAGACTGGTTCCGAGATTTTGATGAAAAAGCGCCGGTTTCCGATCCCGGTCTTTTGGAATTGCGCCTGGTGGTCGCTCCCGGCGAGGCCCGATTGCAATGGCGCACCGCTCCAGCCGCGCAATTTGCCGAACTCAAACAGACCCAGGCCAAAAAACTGGCCGAGCAAGTGGACCAGGGCGCGCTGGCGATCGCGCCCGATTCGCTTCCCCTCTGGAGCGCCACCTACAAACCGTGGCATTATGAAAGCTGGTGGTCCTTCAAATACAGCAACGCGACCGCGCGACCTGCTCTGAACCGTTTGCTTCGAATGCCCCTTTCCCCAGACCGCGTCGTCGCCGCCGACGGTCAGCCGCTGGCGCGTGCCGCGGAGCCCCTCCGCCTTGAACTTCGTCCGCCGAACAATGGCGAGGGCAATTACGAATTGGAGCTTACCGGGAAGGATGGCTCGGCCCCGCCCCCAATCTTTTGCATCCTGTCTGGACGCCCCACACTCTATCTGACCGAACGCTGCCTTTTTCACGGTCCCCCGGCCGACGCCCTCGACACGGCCTTGCGCAAGGCCATTCCGTCCGCCGCCCTCGAGACCACGGACGGCCTGCGCTTTTTGCACGCGACCGGCGTCCTGCTCCCCGAGCATCTCCAGCAACGCATCCGCACCGAGCCGGTGAACGTGACAATTAAGTGCCAGCTCAAAACGACTTATCCGGGAAGCACCAGCGAAGAGGTCGCCATCTCCGTGACAGCGAAAGCGCCCGGCATGGCCAAGGAAAAGTTTACGCCCCAGGGATGGCAAGACGAGTCGAACTTTGAATCCCCAAAGAAAGTCGAACCCGAAAACGGCGGCATCGTTCTTCACGACCGTGCGGCGCAGCGGCATTTCCCGCGCGTCCTTGAACCGCTTGGCCTCAAATGGGAGGGATACCCCGGCGATTGGAAGTTGCGCCTGACGAAAAAAACGCCCGAGCTGTTAGTCCCCTGGCTCAAATCGTTGCCCCCTGAAATCGAGCTGCTGCTGGACAAGGAACTCGCCACCTTGCGCGATGAACCCGTCAGCGGCAGCGTTTCACTGGATCTCGCCGAGGCCGGAATAGACTGGTTCGACCTCAAGGTCGTGCTCAACGCAGGCGACACCACTCTCACTCCGGAGGAACTGAAACTCTTGCTCAACGCGCGCGGCGGTTACGTGCGGCTCGGCAAGAAAGGCTGGCGCCGCCTGCAATTCAATCTCACGCCCGAAGAGGATGAACAGCTCGCCCGTCTTGGGCTGAATTCCGCCGACTTCACCGCGGAGCCGCAGCGTTTCCACGCGCTCCAACTTGCTGACGAGGCCGCAAAGAAATTCCTCGGGCCGGATCGGGTCGAGAAGATTCAGCTTCGCGCGAGTGAATTGAAAACTCGCGTCAGCCCGCCGCTGCCGCTTTCCATCCGCGCTGAAATGCGGCCGTATCAAACCGAAGGCTTTCATTTCCTCGCGTATCTCACCTCGAATCATTTTGGCGGCGTGCTCGCGGACGATATGGGTCTTGGGAAGACCCTGCAAACTCTCGCGTGGCTCGCGTGGATTCGAGAAACCGTTCGGGCTCAAGCCACGGCTCCGCGAACCTCGCTGGTCGTCTGCCCGAAATCGGTCATGGACAACTGGCAGACTGAAGCAGGACGATTCTATCCGGATTTGCGCGTGCGCTTGTGGCGTGGCGAACCTGCGGGAGAACTCACCCACGCTTGCGAAGCCGCGGATCTGATCGTCATCAATTACGCCCAGCTCCGCTCTCTGTGGCCTCCCATCGCGAGCATGCCGTGGTTCGCCACGATTTTGGACGAGGCGCAATATATCAAAAATCCGGATTCCCAAACCTCCCAGGCCGCGCGCGCCTTGAACGCGGAGCATCGGCTGGCTCTGACGGGCACCCCCATCGAAAACCGCCTGCTCGATCTCTGGAGCATTTTCGGTTTCGCCATGCCGGAGGTCCTCGGGAACCGCGCCCATTTTCTCCGCCGCTTCGATGCCAAGGACGATCCCCTGGCCCGCCGCCGCCTCGCCGCACGCGTTCGCCCCTTCCTCTTGCGGCGCACCAAAGGCCAAGTGGCCAAAGACCTGCCTGACCGTATTGAAGAGGATTTGCTCTGCGAAATGGAAGGTGAACAGCAGACCCTCTACCGCGCCGAACTCAAGCGCGCCCGGCAAATGCTCCTCGGGCTCAAATCAGTCCAGC
>DASYTB010000067.1:0-3093 GCA_036002705.1 Verrucomicrobiia bacterium | reverse complement strand
CCCGGAACGGAAGTTTCTCGCCGAAACCACGAAAGAGCAGGATTCCAGCGCGGTTTTGCGAAAGCATGCCGGTGCTTGGGTCCAGGCCAAAAACGGAATCGCGGTCCAGCCCGAGCTGGAGGGCGGCGCGCGCGGTCAGCCCGGTTCCGGTGGCAACATCGAGCATTCGCATGCCCGGCTTGAGCCCGGCTTTGCCCAAAGCCGCGCGGCGATAGCGGGCATCCGTCCCAAAGGCGAGCAGCGCACTGATCCAATCGTAGTGAGACGCGGAGTTATCGAAAAGATTGGCGAGATAATCCGAACGTTCGCGGGTCGCGGAATAGAACTCGGTAAGCGGACGATGCGGCCGGTGCGAGACATCCTGCGTTAATGCGGGTCCGGCCATGCTCCTCCCTCCGTGCTCAATCGAGACGATTGAGGTGAATATCGGTTTCGATCACCTTCCCGTCATCCGCGCTGACGGTGAATTTTCCGAGATCCGCCGTTTCCCTTGCATTATTGACCTTCTCTGCCCAGAGACGAATCTGCCAGGCGGGACCGATATCGCTGTTCTCAAGCTTCGCTTCGACTGCCTTGACCTTGACGTTTTCCAGGATCGGCTCCTTGAGCGCTTTGTTGATCGCCTCGTCGGAATCGATCTTCAGCTTATCCTTGTCCATTTCGCGCGAGGCGCTGCTGATGGTTTCGAGGACGCGAAATGGCCGTTTTACATCGATCATTTTGCCCGCGGCGAATTTTACTTCGACGGCCTTGAACGTCGCGGTGGGATCGTAATAGACGACGTACCAAATCTTGGGTGTGAGCGAACCGACCGACTTCTCGGAGCGAATCTGCACCACTTTGTCCTTGGCCTGTTCGCCCACGTAGCGGTCTCCTTCCTTGATCAATTGAAATGCCGTGGGATCTTTCTCCGCGGCAAGCAAAGCGATCAAGGAAAAGAAAAACCCGATCAGAAACTTCATCATTTCAAGGCGGAACTTTAGGCTGTGGGAACGATTTGAACAACCTGAATTTGCAGCTCGGAGGGAGGGAGATGAAACCAGGAAAACCACAATCTCGCATCTTGACTCCGTCGGTAAAACCATACAACTCGAAGTTGAAGTTAACGTTCATGGGATGAAAACCGTTACCATGCTCGAATTCCGTCGAGACGCTGAGAAAGTTCTTCGGCGTGTGGCAAAGGGAGAACGATTTGTCCTCTCGCATCGAGGAAAGCCCGCCGCTCGTCTGGAACCAGTGAACTCACCGGCTTTGGCGGATACGGCGAATGATCCATTTCTAAGCATCGGTTCCCGTGCCCGGCCGAGCCCGAAAGGCAAAACGGATCACCGCGATATAGATCGCATTCTTTATGGCGGCCGCTGATGTATTCGTGGACACGTCGGGGTTCCTGGCGCTATGGGACGCAAGCGATGAATATCATGGGCCCGCCCTCGCTCTTCAGCGAGAACTGACGCGCAAGCGACGTCGCTTTTTGACCTCGGAATACATTGTCGATGAAACGACCACGCTCCTTTTGGCACGCCACAGCTACGCGACGGCTGCGGATTTTCTGGACAGCGCCGAGCGCAGCGAATGGCTCCGCCTGGGGTGGGTCGGGCCGGACCGGTTTTTTGCGGGTGCCTCGTTCTTTCGGCGTTATGCCGATAAGGAGTGGTCGTTTACCGATTGCGTTAGCTTCACTTTAATGCGGGAGGTGCGAATCCGAGAAGCTTTCACGACGGACCATCACTTCGAGCAGGCTGGTTTCGTTCGGTTACTCAACGTGTAGGTTTATCCGATGACACTAAGGCATTCAGCATCACAAGCCCGGTCTTTGAACTGGGATTCAGTCCACCTTCCGACCGGAGCGCCTCCAGCCGAGAGACTCTCCATCTGATCACCTCCTCATGGTCGAATGGAAATGGTCCGCATATCGGCCTTTGCAAGGGCGTCGTTGCGGAAAGCGCGGAAGCAGTGCTGCAAAAAGTCATGCAGGATTTTCACGAGTTTTTGGAGCACAGCACTTGTGAACCGGCGGCCCTGACGCAAGCGCATCAGACAGGGAGGCCAGGCGAACTACGCGATGATTTCGCGAACTACGGTTCCGTGGACGTCGGTGAGGCGGAAATCGCGGCCGGCGTGGCGGAAGGTGAATTTTTCGTGATCGAAACCGAGCATCCAGAGGATCGTGGCATGGAGATCGTGGATGTGCATCTTCTGATCGACGGCGGCGAAGCCGAATTCATCCGTCGCGCCATGCACGTATCCTCCTTTGGCGCCACCGCCAGCCATCCAGACGGTGAAGCCGTGGTGGTTGTGGTCCCGGCCATTGATCTTGCCCGCGTTTGAGCCCGGCTGGGGCAACTCGACAGTCGGCGTGCGGCCGAATTCGCCGCCCCAGAGGACGAGCGTATCGTCCAGCATGCCGCGCTGCTTCAAATCTTTCAGGAGGGCGGCGATCGCCTGATCGCAATTCTCGGCCAAACGGCGATGGTTTTGTTCCAAATCATCGTGATTATCCCAGGGCTGGCCCGCGCCGGTCCAAACCTGGACAAAGCGAACACCGCGCTCAATCAGCCGGCGGGCAATAAGAATCTGGCGGGCCTGAGTGCCTTCGCCATACATGGCCCGAATGTGTTCGGGCTCGCGGCTCACGTCGAAAGCGTCCGTCGCTTCGAGCTGCATCCGGTAAGCCAGTTCGAACGATTGGATGCGCGCTTCGAGCTGGACGTCCTCTTTGCGTTTGGCCTGGTGTCGCGCGTTGAGCTTGTGCAACAGGTCGAGCTGGGCGCGCTGTTCCGGTTGCGAGGTGTAATTGTTCCGGATATTTTCGATCAACTGTTCGATCCGCGTGTGCTGGGTGTCGATGTAGGTGCCCTGGTAAACGCCGGGTAAAAAACCGGACTGCCAATTCTGCGATTCCTGGATCGGATAGCCGCCGGGACACATGGCGATAAAGCCGGGCAGGTTTTGGTTTTCGGAGCCCAACCCGTAAGTCACCCAGGAACCGACGCTCGGCCGAATCTGGCGCGCATCGCCGCAATTCATCAGCAGCAGCGACGGCTCATGGTTCGGGATATCCGCGTGCATCGATCGGACCACCGCAATGTC
>DASYTB010000066.1:0-4829 GCA_036002705.1 Verrucomicrobiia bacterium | reverse complement strand
GTCGGATTCCTTCCGTTCGACTGCCACTTACGGGTATGTGACCCTCGACAACGAGAGTACTCAGGGACCGAGCGCTTACCACAAAACCCACTACGCCAGTCTCAACCTCGTTTGGCAGCTCCGGAAAAAGCTGAGCATCGGATTCGAAGGGCTTTACGGCCAAAAGGAAGCGCAAAGCGGCGCGACTGGAGACGTTTGGCGTTTCCAAACCGGCCTGGTTTATTCGTTGTTTAATTGATTCACGCTTTATGAAAGAAAACATTCTCGTTTTGCTCGCCGCCAGCATTGCCGTGCTGGCGGGATGCTCCTCTACTCCCGCCAAAGTTAATGAAGGTCCCATTCACGCCAGGACCTTCAGCTTCGTCACTTCGGCGAAATCCTCGCCCGCCTATGCGGACCCGCGCGCGGCCGTTCATCAGATGATTCACGAAGCCATCACGAAAAACCTGACCGCGCGCGGGCTTCAGAAGACCGACACCCCGGGCGACATCACGGTCGCTTATCTTGTCATCGTCGGCGACAATGCCTCCACCGAATTGATCGACGATTATTTCGGATATGGCAGAGACGCGAGCCCCTTGCATGACAAGGCGCAGGAAGCCTATACCGAAAACAAAAACCCTAATTATTTTCAGGCAGGCACGCTCCTGATCGATCTGATCGATTCGAAGACCTTTAAACTACTCAAACGCGGCTACGCCTCCCGTCCTCGCCTGCGGAACCTGCCCGACGACGCCAAAGCCGCGCGGGTCCAGGAAGCCGTGGATGAAATCCTGCGTGACGTGCAGATCGCGCCCTGAGCATGCGAAGTGAATTGGGTAGGACGGTCGCCTCGGCTGTCCCGAGCGGGCGCCGCGCCCGCTCGAAGAGACAAGCCGCCCGCTCACTATTTGGTGAACGCAAATCCGGGACCGAACAGCCCGGCCGGAGCGGAACGCGACTTGTCGCCTGGCCGGGCGACAGCCGAGCCGGCTGTTTCACCCATACACTAACACCATACTTTACGGCTAAAACGCCATGAACTTTTTTACAGTTTGGAAGATCGCACTAATCGGGCTGTGGATGTCGGCCGCAACATTTGCGGCCGAAACGGCGGAATCTGACTCTTCGATGCTGCGAGTGGGCGTTTCGCCTGTCTTTCCGCCAATGATCTTCAAGCAGGGGAAAGAATTGGCCGGTGTCGAGATTGAATTGGCGCGCCAGTTCGCCCAGGAGACGGGGCGCGAAGTGACTTTCGTCGTGCTGCCGTGGGAAGATCAAATCGAAGCGCTTGGCGAAGGAAAGATCGATATCGTCATGTCCTCTATGTCCATCACCGCCGCGCGAAAATGGGTGGTGGATTTTTCCCGTCCTTACCTGTTGGTGGGACAGATGACGCTCGTCCGCCGGGAAGACCTCGGGAAGTATATTCTCGGTTTTCCCCTCAAACCGCCGGGAACGGTGGGAGTGCTCAAGGCGACCACCGGTGAATTCCTGGTGCATCGCGAGTTCCCGAAAGCCAAGCGCAAGACCTACGCCACCGAGGTTCAAGCCGTGCAGGCGCTCCAGAAGAAGAAAATCGATCTCTTCATTAGCGATTCGAGCCTGATCTGTTATCTCGCCGGAACCCACGCGAGCGAAGGGCTGGCCGCCGTTCCCCTCACGCTTAGCCAGGAGCCGCTCGGTTGGGCCGTCCGAAAAGGCAATGAAAAGCTCCTTGAGTCCGCGAACAGTTTTCTCAAGAAAGCTTCTGATGATGGAAGACTGAATCAGATTCTTCGCCGCTGGATGGCCGTGCCGGAATAGACCGCTGCCGGCATACAGTAGGAACCTTGCGCGCGTAACGTGAAAGCGCATGTCCTCGTTCGCGCGCTTTGGCTTCCGTCTGCATCCGTCGATTTCTCGCTTGCAGTGTTTGGCCGACCAATTCCTTGTAAAACGCTTCCCGTATCCCAGTGTCATTTCAGAATCATTTCTCGAAATGATAAGTTTTACATTGATTCAATCCACCCCTCTGCGACCCTCAGAGGCAACGCGACAAGAATGATCGCACTTGCGCGCGGGGCTCGTAACCTTGATTGGGCCGACCTCCTATGGAGACTCACCTCGCCACCGAACGAGGAAGCCCGAAGGCGTACCCGTTTGTCCACGACCTGGCCAATCTGCCTTAACGCCCAACGGTTGGATCGTCATTCCATCCGCGCTCCAACGCGGAGGGATACAAACTGGGCGGCCCTTCCTTGCACCAGCGCGATGTGACCTCATCTCGGCGCCCGTTTTGATGGCGTCAGGCCTCCACGCCCTCTTCCCTTGCGAGGCGTTGCCAATTCTTTGGTAACCTTTCGCGCATAATGCGAGAGCGCATGCCCTTGCTCGCGCGCCTCGCGTTCCTTCTCCGCCTCGCGGAGATCGCGTTTCTTAACGACCACTTCCATACCTAAACAAACAAGAGATATTCGGCGGAAGCGGCCGTCACGCCCGCCTCCCTCTGTAATTGTTATTGCGTCGCAGGCTTGTGCTTGCCCTCGCTTCGCGACCCCATTTCTTCTTCCTGGTTCTTCTCGGCTCTTTCTTCAAAACTTAGCCTCTCGCCTGTCACGGGTTCGACGTTCAGCGATCCAGAACATCCTTAAGCTCCTCGATATAAAAATCTCCATCAATTCCACTTTCACATGCCTCCTCCGATTCGGTTTCAGGCTGGGCGCCGCGTTCCTAAGTGGAACAATCGTGCCAATCGGTGGAAATTCAATCGGGGCAAAACTCAGAACTCTGGAGCCCGAGCGGAGCACGAATCCCTGGATTTCGCGGATTTCATTGGCCTCGCTCCGCCCTTTCCTTTATTTGGCCAAGAGCTTACAATCCAGCCTTCCATGAAAAATAAAGGGACGCTCATCGGTCTTTACCTGGTTTTCTTCGCCACGAATTTGTTTGGCCAGGAGTGGACGCGCTTTCGCGGGCCGAACGGTACTGGGATCAGTCAGGCCAAGTCCATCCCAACAAAAATCTCCGACGCGGATATCAACTGGAAAGTAGAACTTCCGGGCAGCGGCCATTCATCTCCCGTGCTTTGGGGCGAGCGCATCTTTGTGACAAGCACGGGCGATCAATCGGGCGGCCTTTCGGTCTTTTGTTTGGATGCTAAAGACGGGCGCGTCGTCTGGCGCCGTGATTTTTCGTTGAGTCCATTTCCGAAACATAAGTTCAACAGTTATGCCTCCTCCACTCCCGCGCTCGATGCGGACCGCGTCTATGTTGTATGGAACGAACCGGAGCATTTCATGCTCACCGCCTTAAATCATGAGGGCGAGCAGGTCTGGCAGCGTGATTTCGGGCCTTTCGTGAGCCAGCACGGGTCGGGCATTTCGCCCGTTGTCTATAAGGACAAAGTCATTCTGGGGAATGAGCAGGACGACGTGAAAGCCGCGCCGGAACATAAGAAGAGCGGCGTGAGCTTTATCGTGGCGGTCGAATCAAAGACCGGGAAAACCGTCTGGCAAACACCGCGGCGAAGCGAGGTCGTGGCTTATTCCACCCCTTGCCTTTACCAACCGAAGAATCAAGCGCCGGCTTTGATTTTCGAAAGCCAGGCGCACGGTATTTACGCGGTTGATCCCGACTCGGGCAAGGTTCTGTGGGAGTATGACAAAGCTTTTGATAAACGCACGGTCAGTTCGCCCGTCATTTCGGGAGATATCATTCTTGGCTCATGCGGCAGCGGCGGCGGCGGCAATTTCGTGACCGCAATCAGGGCGGGAGATGCAGTGGCGGGTCGCAAGCCGGAATTGGCCTATCAAATCAAAAAATCAGCCCCCTATGTACCTACGGGGGTTGCCTATGGAGACCTCATTTGGCTTTGGGGCGATGGTGGGATGGTTACGTGCATTCAAGGCAAAACCGCAGAGATTCATTATCAGGAACGCGTCGGCGGAAATTTTTTTGGCTCGCCCGTATGGGTGGATGGCCGGCTTTTTGGCGTCTCTGCGTCCGGTGAACTGATCGTTCTCGAAGCAAGTAACAAGTTCAACCTGCTCCATCGCTATAAGTTGAACGAACTTTGTCACACCACGCCGGCCATTGCCCTCGGCAGGATGTTCATTCGTACTGAAAATCACCTCTGGAGTTTTGGTGGAGCGGCGAAGGAGCAGAAGGGATCGTAACGCGGCGCGTCGAGGTAGTAAGGCTACCTCTGGATCTCTCCTCCCGGAAAAGCACGAACTTATTTTGAGATCCTCACAACAGGTCCGTTTGTTATCGTTCTTCTTTCTTCAATGAAAAATGTCTAGACTCCTTCCTGGTGAACGGGACCGGTGGCACAAGTCATGAGCAAAAGGGTTTCTTCGGAAAAACTCACTGGAGTGAGATCGTCGCCTCGCGCACAGATAATCTGGAAAGGCGCATCAACGCGTTGGACCGGCTTCTGGCGCGTTACCGAAAGCCGGTGATTCTGTACGTCCAGTGGAAGCAAAGGATTCCTCGGATCGAGGCGGAGGAATTGGCCCACGAGTTTATCCATCATTGGATGCGAGCGGAGATTCATCGAAACGCCGATCCTGACGAAGGACGGTTTCGGAATTTTCTGAAAGGATGCATCGACAATTTTCTGGTGGGCCTGGCGAGGTCGAGAAAGGCGGCAAAGCGTCACCCCGAAGGTGGAATTCAATCGCTGGACGAGGAAGCCGACGAACGTGAGCCGATTCAGGTGGCGGATCCGAGCCAACGGGAACCCTCAGTGATGATGGACCGAGCTTGGGCGGAGCAAGTGGTGGAAAGTGCGTTGGGGCAGCTCCAGGCTGATTGCGAGCGCGCCCGGCGGGGTAACGTGTTTGCTGTGCTAAGGCCCTTATTGAGTG
>DASYTB010000065.1:0-8265 GCA_036002705.1 Verrucomicrobiia bacterium | reverse complement strand
GTCGTAAAAAGCGATTTTCATCGCTTCAACGGAGCTGCGCTTTTAATGGTGAACGCTCGGGCCGAAGCCCACAGTCAAAGCAATTCTTCCGTTTTTTTCAGGTTTCTTTAACCGCTCGCATTTTTCAGACAAGCTCTTAAGGCGCAAACCTCAAACGCACGACGAGAATGTCGTCCGGGTTTCAAATCATTCGCCGATGATTTTAACAAGGATGCGCTTTCTCCGGTTGCCATCGAACTCACCATAAAAAATCTGTTCCCACGGGCCAAAATCGAGTTTGCCATGGGTGATCGCAACGACGACTTCGCGCCCCATAATCTGCCGCTTCAAATGTGCATCCGCGTTGTCCTCGCCTGTGCGGTTGTGCTGATACTGAGAAGTTGGCGCGTGAGGCGCGAGTTTTTCCAGCCAGACCTCGTAATCGTGATGAAGGCCAGACTCGTTATCGTTTATGAATACCGAACTGGTTATGTGCATCGCGTTGACCAGGCACAAGCCTTCACGAACGCCGCTCCGGGTCACGAGTTTTTCGACCGTGTCGCTGATATTGAGGAAGCCGCGACGGCTTGGAATTTCGAAAGTGAGATATTCCGTCAACGATTTCATATCCGCTCCTTTTCCTGCCATTTACCCAATTGAAACGGGTCGCGGCGAGGCTAATAATGTACAAGAAAGGACAGAGATGACGTTCAAGCGGCTGTGGTTGTACGAGAAGGTGGGTGATGATGAGCCGCGGAAACTTACATCGGTTCTGGCGGTCGATCCGAACACCGTGATTTCCGCCGAAAAGCTCATGGAATGGACCGGGAAGAAATTTTTCCTTTCAGAAGATGACAGTCCAATGAACCTCAGGGAAGTAAGGCTCTACCAACTACCCTCCGAAGAATCGCACCTGGACCCCACGCCGTATCAAATAATTTTCCCAAATTAGAGATTTTCGCCCCTCTCCCTCAGCACCAGACACTCAAGAGAGAATACGCTTGCGCTCGGGATCGTACGGCGCGCGAAGATGCGGCCTCGCGGGAAAGCGACGGCCGGAGACATTGATTTCGTAGAGGCCGGAAAGAATGAACTCGGAAGTCAAGACCTCAGGGTCCTCGGGGTTCTTCACATAGCCCATGCCGATGGCGCCACCAACGGAGTGGCCATAGGAACCCGAGGTTGTGTAGCCCACGACCCGTTGGTCGCGATAGATCGGTTCGCTCCCCCAAAGCACCGGCTCGGGATCTTGCAGGACAAATGTGACAAGCTGGCGCTTAAGGCCAGACTGCTTTTGCGCGAGGAGGGCGTCACGGCCGGTAAAAGGAGTTTGTTTCTTCCAGGCGATGGCGAAACCGAGCGCCGCTTCCAAAGCAGTGTCGTCCGGCGAGATGTCTGCGCCCCACGCCCGGTAACCCTTCTCCAGGCGGAGCGAGTTGATCGCGTAATGACCGGCATTGGCGACACCGAGGTCGCGACCGGCATCCGTCAGAGCATCGTAAAGTTGAGTCGCCTGGCAGGTCGGGACGTGGAGTTCCCAGCCGAGTTCGCCCACGTAGGTAATCCGAATGGCTCGCACCGTCGTCATGCCGAGGGAGATCGTTTGCGCCGTTCCGAAAGGAAACGCTTCATGGGAAAGATTGGTTTCAGTCAATCGGCTGAGCAACATCCTGGAATTCGGCCCCATCACGCCGATCACGGCATAGGCTTCGGTGACATTGCTTAGATCGGCTCGTTCGTTTGTTTGAATATTGCGCCGGATCCAATCCTGGTCGCGAATCGTCTGGCCGGTGCTCCCGATAATGTAGAATTCGTTGGTCCCAAGGCGAACGATGGTGAGGTCGCTTTCGAATGCGCCCCGCTGGTTGAACATCCCGGTGTAAACCGCTTTTCCGATGGGAACATCCAGATCAGCTCCGCAAAGGCGCTGCAAAACCGCGAGCGCTTCCGGGCCTTTGAAAATGTATTTGGAAAAGCCGGTTTGATCGAAAAGAGCCACGTTCTCGCGACAAGCGAGGTGTTCACGCGCGTGATTCGGAAACCAATTCTGACGGTGAAAAGAATATTGTATGACCGGTTGCACCCCGCCACATGCACCAAGGGCGAACCAGAGCGGGCGTTCCCAGCCATTCCGAACGCCAAAGCAAGCACCTGAACTCTTCAATCGCTCGTGCAGAGGACTTGTCCGCAGCCCGCGACCGGATTCGAACTCGCGGTTTGGCCAGGCCATTTGGTAATGCAGGCCCAGAACCTCGCTGACACGCTCCCGTAAGAACGCACGATTATTCGCCCAAGGGGCGAATCGCCGGATATCAACCGACCAGAGGTCGAGCGTTGGCTCGCCGGCCAGCATCCACTCGGCGAGGAATTTGCCGGCTCCGCCCGCGCTGGCAATGCCGACTGAATTGAATCCGGCCGCGACGAAGAGGCTTCGGAGTTCCGGCGCTTCGCCCATGATGAAATTATTGTCAGGCGTAAAACTTTCCGGACCGTTCGTGAATTTTTCGAATTTGCAGTGTTCCAGCGCCGGAATGCGGTGGCGCCCGTTGGCGAGCGGAACAGAAAATTTATCCCAGTCCGGCTCCAGGAGCTTGAACGCGAAATCACCGGGAACTTTGTCCACCACCCAGGGCTTGGACGCCTCCTGGAATGCCCCCAGCATGACTCCTTGTCCTTCGCCGCGAAAATAAATGCAGAGATCGGGATCGCGACCGACTGGAAGGTCATCGAAAGCACCGGGCAACGGTTCCGTGACCACGTAATGATGCTCGACCGGATAGAGCGGAATCGTGACGCCACATTGGAGGCCAAGTTCCCGCGTCCACATCCCTCCGCAAAGGACAACGTACTCGGCTTTGATCGAGCCTTGCTCGGTGATGACTCCGATCGCTCGACCGTCGCGATGCATAACACCAGTGACACGGACGTTTTCGATAATGCTTGCGCCCCGCGAACGCGCGCCTTTCGCGAGCGCAACCGGAACTTCTTTTGGAATGACTTTGCCGTCATGCGGCAACCACGCCGCGCCGAGCACGTCATCCACTCGCAGCAGCGGCCACTTCTCGAGGGCAGCCTCCGGACTGATCAGGTGCGCCTCAACGCCAAAGAGTTCGGCCATGGCCATGGTGCGCCGCAACTGAATCATGCGGTCTTCGGACTTGGCGACAATCAGGCTCCCTACCTGTTTCCAGCCCACGGAATGGCCCGTTTCCTTCTCGATCTGGGAATAGAGTTCGACCGTGTATTTATTGATGCGGGTCATGCTGTTGCTCGTCCGCAACCGCCCCACGAGCCCGGCCGCGTGCCAGGAGGTGCCGGCCGAAAGCTGATTCTGCTCAAGCAGCAGGACATCTTTCCACCCGAGTTGGGTCAGATGATAGGCGACGCTGGTGCCGATGACTCCACCGCCGGCGATCACCACTTTTGTTTCAGAGGGAAGGTTCATGGATTCGTGGCGCGAGGGTTTCAATATTGGATTGGGACAGGCAGGGAAATACAAATTTTGGATGGACTGGTAAAGTTAACGTGCGAATTTCGATTTTTCTTGGGTGAATCAAAAAAGATACGTTTCGTCACTTGTCATTGACTGGGAATGACTTGCGTGGATTGTCGGCGAAGGATTATTGTGCGAGCCAATGTGCTGATTAATGTGCGAGGAACATTGGAAGTTCTCCTCACGATCGGGCGGGTTCCACAGGTTTTTCTGTTTTTTGGAGCTACAGGCGGGACAGCTTGATCAAGGTCGAGCATGAAACGGTGCTCGCGAAAGTGAAAGGCACGTATCGCCAGCGAAACTCCGAGAGCGTTGCTCCGAGCAGGGAACTGGACCAAATTCTCATGTCGTAAGACTTTCTTTGCCTGGCGCAACAGTTGAAGAGAATTGTCGGCGAAATACCGACGAAAAACCCTCGCGACGTGAACGTTCCTGTTAAAGCCCAGTGGAGGAAGCGAACTCAAAGAAGTGGCTTCAGCTCTGGCGACGGATCTTTGGCGGGGGAAGGGGGCATACAAACCGTTTAAAACGAAAGAGTTCTTCGAGGACCCGCCACTGCCTTAAATCGGAAAGTTATTTTTGGCTACCTAATCCCCCGATATACCCACCGGGCGCTTTCGCTTTGGATTTCAGACAATTCTTCACATGGCGAAAGAAAGCAGGCCTGCGAGAGTATTCGAGTGTCATTGAATCCGCTACCCCATCATTTCCTTCTGGTTGAGAACGATCCGCATGAGGCCGAAATTCTGGCCAATGCGTTCGCTGCGATACCAGATTGCGGGACTGTTTCGGTTGCTCGAAACGTCTCGGAGGCTAAAGCCTACTTGATTGGCGCCGGCATCTACTCGGATAGAAAGAAATTTCAATTACCATCAACCATTCTGTCGAGCTACCACGTGGATGGAGATTCGGGAGTCGATCTGCTCGCTTGGGTTAAAGCAGATGCTCATTTGAGGAAAATTCCGTTTGTTTTGCTCGCCCCTTCATCTGCGTCCGCCAATGAAATCGCGGAGGCAAAGAAAACCGGCTCAGTTCGGATCGCCAGGAAACCGACCAATCCGAAGGATCTGAAAAGCATGCTGGAACGGCTTGCTGAGGCTATGTGCACAGATTCGTCCGAATCGTGTCATACGGATTTCTAATCTAAGACCGTCTGAAAAATAGCCCGGAGCAGGATTGCGAGCGTGGCGAGGTGTAACCGAGGAGTAACGAAGCCAGGCGCGCGCACTCCAAACCTCGCGGCTTGCCCGAAGTGACCGTCTATTTCTCCGCCGTCTCAGGACACTGCCTTCATGCCTTCTTTCGTCAGTTGCTTGATGCATTCCGCATTTGCCACCAATGAAGGTCCCCAGCTCATTCCTGATTACTCGGGTGCGCACGGCACCTGCCTGCGGCACCTTGGAATTCAAGAACTCAGGAGTCCCGCTCGGCGCAGGTCCGCTTTCACGGTTCGGCTTTTAGTGGTGATCGCGATCACCACCATTCTGGCCTGCTTGTTATTGCCAGCGCTGAGCCGAGCCAAGGGAACGGCTCAATAGACAAAATGTTCCTCGAACCTCCGCCAGATATCCCTGGCTATCACGATGTGTGTTCAAGACACCGTTTCTATCCGGTATCCAAGACGGAAATCGCCAACCTCAACGGCCAACATTCGAATTGGGAAGGTCAATCTTTAGCGATTTACGTCAACGCTTCAAACCCCGTAATAAGTCTCGTACACATGGGCGGCCTGGCGCTGCGCTTCTTTCCAGTTCCAACTGCTTTCTGTAAAGCGATCCGGGCTCAAGCTTTTCACGTATTCGGAAGGTTTTTTTTCGAACATTGATTCGACCAACAGGCGTCCGATTCCGGCCGAACCACTGATGCCGTGGGCGTTGCAGCCGCCGGCCATGATGAAGCCAGGAACGCGGGAACTCTCGCCGATAATAAAACGGCCATCCGGCGTGAAGGTGGGCCAACCGCGGCCGACGCGGGCTTTTTCAGCGCCGCGGCTTTCGGGAAAGAGCCGCTCGAATTGCTTTTCGAACGTGTTCAGCACCGGCCAATCGGGTTCTACGGGTGGCGGCTGGCCCGCGAGATCGTAGGTGCGCGGATCGGTTTGCATCGATTTCGGTTCCCACCCGCCGAGCAATAAACCGCCTTCGGCCGGGCGGCCGTACAAGGTCAGCTCCGGGATGCGAAAACACGGGAGATCCGGAGTCAAACCGACCATGGGAATGGTGACGAAATACTCGTGCCGAACAGGCACGATGGGCAGTTCAAGGCCGGCGAGTTGCGCGATGTGGTAAGCGTTTGCGCCAGCGGCATTGATCACACCCCGGCACCTAACTGAACCGCGGTTCGTTTTCACTCCAGCTACGCGACGGTTTTCCACAATCAACCCCTCCACTGAAGTATTCACGGCGAAGCGCGTCCCTCGCTGGCGGCATTGATACGCATAGGAACTGGCCACGGCGTAAGGCTTCATGTAGCCATCCGAAGCGCACCAGAGCACTGCTTTCGCCCCATCGAATTGCATGGCTGGCCACAACCTTTTGGCTGCGGCGTTATCGATCAGCTCGGTTGCGAGTCCGGCTTGGTCCGCGACCGATTTGAGTTGGCGAAATTCCTCGGCCCGGCGTTCGGAGAGGGCGATACGCAATGAACCGACTTCGTGCCATTCGGGCTGTACTTTGGGATCGCGCTGCAGTTCGCGGAAGGTGGCGACGGAGTGCATCGCGAGGCGGGTGCGCTCCACGGTATTGCGCGGCTGGCCACAAAGACCCGCTCCTTGCGCGGATGTCACCTGAGCCACATCGGGCGCTCGCTCGATTAAGAGGATGTCGGTTTTTCCGGCCTGGACGAGGCTATAAGCGATACCACAGCCGACCGCGCCTCCGCCGATGATAATGTACTCCGCGTCTGAGATTTGAGTGTTCATGGAAGGATTATCGCGCGAGGGTACTAAATGCCTTTGAGTTTTTCGACACGGGCGATTTTGCTCGCGATCTCGTTCACGATGTTTTGGGGTTCGCGCAGATCGCTCGGAAGAATATGGCGTCCCAGGCGGGCGAGCAAAGGCGCCACCGGGATGTGGTGAAGGCCAATCAAGCCGGTGATATTAGATTCGTAAATGGCGACGCGCCCCAACAAACCCTGACGATAAAGGGAAGGCAACGCATAGAGTTTAAGCAAAACAAGCCCCTCGGGAGTGGCCGTGGGGACTTCAACTTCGGCAAAACGATGCGTTGTCCCGAACGACTGCTGGGTCTCTGCGAAAAGAGCATTTGCGGTGAGCAAGATGTCCACTCGGAGAGAGCGGAATCGGCCTCTGGCGAAGTACTCGTTCTTGCCTTCCAGGACAATTTCGGGGATCCGCTCCAAGGAAGGGGCGGACATGAGGAAGTTGATATCTTCCGTGTTGCGTCCTTCAACGTATCGGAGCATCGCAATGCCGCCGACAAGGAGGTACGCGATGCGACGCGCAGCGAGGAGTGTGAAGAGTTCCACAACATCAGCGTCCGTCGGCAAAAGATTCTGCGTGGAGCTACTTCTTTCGCGCAGCACCAATGAGCCTTCCCACGCGTCGGGACCGAAAAGAATGGCATTACGCACAATCTCGGCGACGCGACGAAGACTAACCCCGGATGTGAGGGTCGGGCTCATTCGGTGATATTAGACTCCTTTGTTGGAACGGGGAAGGGAATTGGAGGTGCAGAGTGAATTGGCCTGCGGCGGCCCCGGCTGCGGCTTTGCTCTTGCGGAAGCATTTCAAACAAATAGTTTGGAGATCGAGGGGAATTTCTGCTTTCTGATTTTAAAGGGACGATCGGGATCTCTTCGAGACTGTTGAACAGTCCGGGCGATGGCGTGGTCGGTGCACGGAACGGAAGTTGGGTGTTGATGAGACGGGCTTCGAATCTCGCCAAAGTGGAATTCCCCCTGAAAAGTGGACACGTCCGAGCGGTTCTGAAAGAAAGAAAGGAAGAATGGAAGAAGCTTTGAAGGAAAGAAAGAAAGGCGGAACGCCGAAAAAGTATGACGAACAATTCCGGCGCTCCGTGGTGGAGCATTGGGCGCAGAGCGATAAAACGGCGGCGACCGTGGCCAAGGAGTTTGGCGTGAACATCTGGAATTTGCGGGATTGGAAACGACGATACGAGCCGCCGCTCAAACCGGTGATGGACCGCAACCCGATACGGCCGAGGGGCTGCGGTTGGAGAACCAGGCCTTGCGCCAGCAACTGGCGCGAGTGACCAGTCAGCGAGAGATTTTAAAAAATTGCCATGCCTCCTTGCGGAGGCACCACGCGAGATGAAAAGTACGTTTCGGCCGGTCGGCTCACGCGCGGATGCGAAAGCGGCATAGTCTTGGTGCTGAGAGTCCGCTAAAAAAATTGCTTCGAGCGTCCGCTGGGCACCACACGATGTGCCATTCCTATTCAAGGTTGAGCACGCAGGGTAAAATCCATAACACGCTTTGGACGCTCCATCCGCGGGTGGGTTCGGCCGCCAACGAACAGGAGGATCTATGCAAGTTCTGTATCCCCGTTGTGCTGGCTTGGATGTTCACAAAAGGAGCGTAAGCGCCTGCGTCTGGGTCACATCATCCGGTGGCAAAGCTGAGAAGTATCTACGGCAGTTTGGCACGACGACTCCGGAATTGCAGGAGTTGGCGAAATGGTTGCAGGAATTTGGGGTCACGCACGTGGCGATGGAATCGACCGGCGTTTATTGGCGACCGATTTATGAGATACTCGAAGAATCGGTGACCATTCTGGTGGTCAATGCGCAGCACGTCCATGGGTTGCCCGG
>DASYTB010000064.1:0-5669 GCA_036002705.1 Verrucomicrobiia bacterium | reverse complement strand
CCGCAAGCCCAAACTCAACCAGGGTTGGCGGAATTATAGGCGCGGGCCAGCATTCCGCAACCTGAAATTCGGGGATTTTCCTAGATGGAACAACCGGTTTTCCCTGAGCCGAGGGCCTGCCGAGGGTCTTGCCCAAGCCTGCGGATGCGCCGCATCAATTCAGGAGTACTGATTCCAGGCTGACCCCGGCTTTGGGACATAACTCCCATGGACACGTCGCAAGCGTTGAGCCGTTTGATCCAACTCGACACGGGCTTCTTCGACAGAGGTCAATCGTTTTTGCAGGACGGCGTTGTTTTGATTTTCCAATTGGATCAAGTCATTGATCACGGCTCGAATCTGCTTTTGGAGATCTGATTGCTCCGAACCGTGGTCGCCTCCAGCACCGGCTGCCTCCGCGCTCCGGATAATGGCAGGCTGAAGTTGTTGCTTCGCTTCCTGGCAGCGCCGCACCTCAGACCAGTTCGATGAGACGATGGCCTTTCCCTCGCGCTCCGTCAGCTGCTTCCAGCTTTGATACAGATCCAAAAGCTCGTTGCTCGCTGACATAACCTAGGCAGCCACGCTCACGCTCACACTTGCACTCGCCGGTTCGCCGGGTTCCGAACGGCCACGGCCCTGAAGCATTCCGGACCAGGCTTCGCAGAGCTTCGAGAGATGGCGGCGGGTCTCCGATATTCCCTCTGGCTGTTTTCTAAGATTGCTCTCCAAAAGGCGGCGATCCATATATTCGTACAATGCTCGCAAAGTTTCGGCCAAATGGCCGCCGCTTTGAATGTCCAACGCCATGTTCAGCTCGTGCAGGATGGCCTGGGCTCGATGGATATTATTGTGAATCGTTTGGTTCGCTTCGGCGGGGTCATCCATTCCGAATCCCGCCTCGGCCCGGTCCAGGAAGCGAATTGCTCCCTCGAATAACATCAAAACGAGCTGGCCGGGGGCTGCCGTTTGCATCGCCACCTGGCGATATGAGTTCCACGGAGTCCGCACGGCGCTCATTCCTGGGTGCTATCTTCGTTCTTAATCGCGAGGAGCGTCGCGATTCGCTGAATCGTGACGCGGGGCGGATAAGCCGGATCGCCAATAAGTCGCTTCGCATCATCCACTTTTTCCGGCCTCACATCCGGCAGTTGGGTGAGTTGCGTTTCCAGAGCACGAGAGTTCTCAAATGCGGACACGTCGGGTTCGGAATCAACAGGTCGCGAAGCCTTTGGCGCGGTGTTTATCACCCTCGCAACGGAATCAATATTGCTATTGGGTCTGATTTCCATTTTTAGCTTCCTTCTTGGCAGACAGTATTGCTATCTGCAACAAAATATCGGCGCACGTCGCGAAAACTTGAGAAACCCCTGCATTCCCGCAGGGCTGATTCGCCATTAGGGGAAAGCATGAGCAAGAGCCAGAGAGGATCATAAGTCTGAAAGAGCGTCTGCTCTAAAATAAAACCGTTGTATCTGGTTCTGGCCCAAGGTTTATGGTGGTAGCTCGCAGAACCCACATCTACCGGGCGGGCAGCGTCTGAAATACGGCATGAAGGGTATATTGCCCGAACTTCGTCGGCGAAAGCAAAATGCTCCGCGAATCTTCCAGAGCTGGATTGTTTCTCACTCGTCCCCGATCGAACCTCCGGGCGGAGTTCGAGACTCTTTCCTCTGCCGCATCGAACAATTCATCCACGGCCCAAAGAATGTCCGCCTCTTTGGTGACCAGCTTCATTTGCCAGCCAGTAAGAATGGGAGGATACGCCCGGTACTGCGAAAGACGGATGAAAAGGACGCCATCACAACCGGTTTTTTGGGTGAGAACCTTGAGCATGTCCGGCGGCAATTCATCGGAGGAATTCCACCGCTCTTTCCCAGTCCACAATTGCATTTGCGAAGGCTTGACGAAGATCGACTCAAAACGCGCGGTTTTGGTCAACTCAGCCTGCAACATGGGTTCAAGCGTCTGCTCCCCGGAAGGCGCGGAAGCGTCCAACTCATTGTAGCTCAGAGGAAGGACCGCCACGCGTCGAAGCTCGGCGGGGAGCACGGGCCATTTGCGGAAAACATTGGTTGGCGAATAATCCGGGCCGAAAATGGGGTCGGTCAGTTCTTTGGTTTTGCAGCCCTCGGCGAAGCTTATCGCCAGTGGACAAAGCACAGCGGCCAGCCAGAATCTTCGTTTGAAGACGGCTTGAAACGTTCGAGAATTTGCCGGGAAAGCAAACACCTGTTCAACTTTTCTATCGGTGGCGAAAGCGTAAGCTTAAGCTGTAATCATTCCAGGAACTTACTTATTTTCAGCGAAGGGCGGGCGCGGCGGCGGAGCCAAGGCTGTAAGCACAGCAGCCAAAACCGCGAATGTAAACTCGATGGAATAAATTTGAAATGGAAAATCTCCCTTGGCGTGGAGCAGGCAGCCGCCGAGCGAAATAAACAGGCAGAGCGGCAGGACCGACGAGGTCCAGCGCCTGCGCGCGGCGAACACCCAGGCAAACAGAAGGAGGAATTGCAGGATTACCATGGAAAAACCAACTCGCCCAAAGGTGGCCAGTGTCTCCCGCCAATCATCGTGCAAGAAGCCCTGCCACTCCTGGTTCGCGCTTTCCCGATAGAGGTGGTAAACGGATAAAAAGGTGCCCGGCCCGGAACCAAAGACTGGAAAATCAGCGATAATCTGGTTGGCATTCTGGTAGAGCTCGGTTCGTCCGCTCAGCCGATCGGTGAAGATCGATTTGAACCGGTCCAGTAGCTGTCCAGCCGAGATTTGGAAAACCAAAGCTGCGATCGCGATAAATCCGATGACGAGCCCGTACTTGTAAAGGCCGGACCGGGAGTGGACAAACGCGACGGGCACCAGCGCCAATAGCATCAAGGCCGCCACGAGCGAAGCACCCCGGCTAAGCGAGATAAAGGTCCCGGCGGCGGTGACGAGGAACATCGGAACCAAGAGCAACTCTGGCCCCTCGGAGATGAGGTGCCCGGGCTTTCGTTGTCTTTGTGAAAGGAAAAACCAAAGGCCGAACGTGATGGGCCAAATCAGGTTAAGGTAGTCAGCCGCATTCCCCCGATAAGAGAACGGGCCGAAACAGGAAAGCGCCTCACGCCAGTAAGAGTTTCGCATCCAGAGTAATTTCTCGCTGTGGGTCAACCGTTGGAAAATCCCCTGGCCGCTCAGAACAAAGCCATTAATCGCGAGTAGCCACAGAAGTGTTTTCAAACGGGGATTCGCGCCCGAGACTTTGATGCCATCGTCGTCGCCTTCAGAAGACCGCCCGTGACGCGCCCGCCATCCGCCGGCCAGCCAGGCCCGTATGCTCCAGAAGCTCAGAAAGAATGCCATGGCGTTGAGAAGGAACTGCCCGGTTCGATTCCGATCGTAAGAAGTGGGAAGCCACGAAATGACATTCTCGCGGTAGGTGAAACTACGGTCTTCGATTGAAAAAGTCGCCCGCGCGTTGAGATAGGAGGTGAACGTGTAGCCGAGCAGCAGTAAATTGAGCGCGAGGAAAGCGTATTTCAGAAGCTTTTCCCCGGAAAATTGGCGCTTATCACGTTCGGGGCCTTTCCAGAAAAATAACGGTAGCGCGCAGCCGCTCGCCACCAGGCAGCCGATATTCATTAGCCGGATAGACCAGTTCTCCGTTGTTCCGTAGAGCCAGGGAGTGGCGACGGTCAAAATCGAGAGCAGCGCCCCACAAAGGGTTTCCCAGTGTTCGCGAAAGCTGCGCCGGCGCTCCGAGGAACGGCGGCGAGAGCGGCGATTTTCGCCCTGCGCCAGCCCAGAATCGCGCCTCGTGTGGGAAGCAGGCGAAGCCATATCTTCAAAGCCCGTTGGCCGGATAGCGGTTTCGGAGAGAAGTCGATTGGCGATGAGCCCGCTGGATCGCGCCGATCACAAACTGCTGGTCGTCCTCGGAAAGCGAGCTTGAGCTTGGCAGGCAAATTCCATGGCGGTTCACGTCTTCGGCAACCGCGCCGCCGATACACTCGTACGGCTCGTAAAGCTTTTGTGTGTGCATTGGTTTCCACACGGGACGGCTCTCAATATTATGCGTTTCCAAGTGTTTGATCAGTTGCATCTGGGTGAGTCCGAACCTCTCCTCATCGATGAGAAAGCAACTCAGCCAGTTGGTGTGCAAACCATAAGGGGCCTGGGGCATCAAAGTAAAACCGATTTCCGCCAGTGCTTCGCGATAACGGAAAGCCACGGCGCGCCGTTGCGCGACTCGAAGCGGCAGAACTTCAAGCTGGCCTCGGACAATACCAGCCAAAACATTGCTCAGCCGATAATTATAGCCCGGTTCGGAATGAAGATAGCCAAGGCCTGGATCGCGCGCATGGGTACTCCAATACCGCGCCTTCTCGACCCACTCTTTGCGCGGTGACACAAGCATGCCTCCCGCGGTGCCGGTGATGATTTTGTTTCCGTTAAATGAGTAAATTCCAACGTCGCCAAAAGAACCGGGGTTCCTGCCCTTATATTCGGCGCCCAATGATTCGGCCGCATCTTCGATCAATGGAAGGTCATACTGTCGACAGGTTTCAAGGATTGGATCGAGGTCGGCACTTTGGCCGAACAGATGAACCGCCATAACGGCCTTCGGGAGGCGGTTTACTTTGGCGCGCTTTTTTAAGAACTCCGCAAGCAAATGCGGATCCAAATTCCACGAAGTGCGATCGCTGTCTATGAAAATCGGGACCGCCCGCTCGTAAAGAAGCGGATTGCAGCTTGCCCCGAACGTGAGCGTGGGAGTAATCACCTCGTCGCCGTCTTTGAGCCCGAGTAGTTTGATCCCAAGGTGCATCGCGGCGGTGCCGCTGCACAGAGCTACGGAGGAACGGCCAACCAGTTTCGAGAACTCAGCTTCGACCGCGTCCAGGTTTGGCCCCGCTGTGGACAACCAGTTTGAGACGAAGGCTTCCTGAACATATTTCAGTTCGGCGCCTTCCATGTGCGGGATGGAAAGGTAAATTCTTTTCGACATTTCAGGGGCGGGCGGCCCTAGCGCGGTCCATTTCGCCGAGAACCATAGCTCGAAGCTCTCCGAAAATCGAGACGGTTTGTCGCGCCTTTGCGTTCAGGATTGTTCCATCTACGAAATAATTCGTTGACACTACGATAAGCTTCGTATATCGTGTTCGTCATGACAGCAAGAATAACAGCGCGGCCGACGAGCGCGGAGCTGGAAATCCTGCAGGTTCTTTGGCGGAGCGGGCCGAGTACGGTGAGGGCGGTCCATGAGGCGTTGGGCGCGGACACGGGTTACACAACGGTGCTCAAGTTGATGCAGATCATGGCGGAGAAAGGGCTGCTGACACGCGATACGAATGAGCGCAGCCATGTTTATCATCCAGCCAGCGCCGAGGAGCAGACGAAGAAACGGCTCGTGCACGATTTTCTCGACAAGGCATTCCGCGGATCCGCCAAGGATTTAATCCTGCAGGCGCTTTCGACACGCAAGGCTTCGCGCGAAGACCTGGCGGAAATTCGCAAAATGATCGAAGAGATCGAGAAAGGGAAACAATGAACGTTCCTCCTGAAATTATCCAGGCGATCGGTTGGGCTCTCATCCATTCACTTTGGCAGGGAGCGCTGATCGCGCTGGGCACGGCCGCTTTTCTGAAATTAAGCGGCGCTCGGAATTCGGAAGCACGATATGTGATCAACTGCCTCGCGCTGGTGGT
>DASYTB010000063.1:0-1515 GCA_036002705.1 Verrucomicrobiia bacterium | reverse complement strand
TTGCTGAAAGCGCCGCGCAGGTGGTGACCGACAAGGTGGGACGAATCTGCCTGCTCGAGGAGCATGCCAAAGCGGTGAAGATTTCCGGAGAGGCGGAGCTGGTGGGCCGCCTCGATAAATTCGAGATTTGGGAACCGTCCGCGCGGGAGGCGATCCGCGCGAAGAACAAGAAACTCGCAGCCGAAGTGCTCAAGGAGATGGACCTCTGATGAAGCATGTAGATCAATTTCATCCCAATTGCGGGTATCGGGGCGCGCCGTTCCGTGCCGATAGAGGGGCGGCGCGCCCGTTCATCACCACCTGGCCGGATTGGGGAAGCTGCCCGGTGACTCTTCTTCTCCCCGCCCAACCAAGCCATGAACGACACCAACCTCAACTCCGAACTGCTCTCCGCCGACGCGCGCGGACGGAAACAAATTCCCTTCGCCGTTTTCGCGGTGATCCTGATTCACGTCATTTTATTTCTGCTTCTGCTCATCGCGGCGGGTTGTCGCGCGAAGGCGCGCGCCCGTCGGCAGATCGAAGCGGCACCCGAAATGGCGAAGGAGTCCGCGCCGATCGTGCCCGCTCCGGCCATGTTCATCCCCACAAACGCGCCGCTGCCGAATATAGGCACGGCGGAGCCTGTAATCGCGGAGCCGGTGATGGAGAAAACAGAAGCACGAAGCGCTGGCAAAGGGGCGCCGGAAAAAACGGAGCGCCGGCCAACAGCGAGTGCATCAAGCGCAGCCAGGTTTTATGTGGTGCAGGCTGGTGACACGGTCGAGAAAATCGCGAAGCGGCATCGGACGACGATCGAGACAATCAAGTCCGAGAACAAGCTGAAGAATAATCTAATTCACCCAGGCCAGAGGTTGCGGGTGGGAACTGAGAATACGAAACGGTCGAACGAAGTTTAATTCATGGAAATCTCCACAACAACAATTTCCGGGACTGATAGCGGTAGCGTGGTTTGTTGGGTTGTAATCGAGGCGGGGCGATAACCGTCGCTCTGCCTCCGATTCAAATTCAAGCCAAATTCAGCCGATCGAGCGGATCCTGCGTGCTCAGTGGGCTCGCAACGGACGAATGTCGCCGGTGATCTCGGGAAGGACGCGGTATCCATCAATCCAGCGTGGAATCGATTCCTTCAATTCCTGCGTGTCGTGCGCCAGCATGACTTTGAGGCACGGGGTTTTTCCGTCCGTGAGAAGCCCGACGTACACGCCCACGACTCCCGGAATCGCCATCAAACGACGATCGTTTTCGGCGAGCACCGTGTTAATGTCCTTCCGTGGCATTGGATCGGAGGGCATGCGGTGACAGGCAAGAGCGGTGAAAAAGAAAAGTCCACCAAGCGCAGCGGAGAAGGCACGCATTCGAGGCTAATCTTTTTTCGGCTTCGGCTCGCCTAGGGTGCGCCGACCATCGCCGCGGCTCCCCCGAGCTTCGCGCCGACGAAGTTCAAGACTTCCTGGATCGGATTGGCCACAGCGGTACTGCTGCTGCCGGCGTAAAGAAGGCCGACGGCGCGTG
>DASYTB010000062.1:0-10374 GCA_036002705.1 Verrucomicrobiia bacterium | reverse complement strand
GGCTATCGTCCGGAGGCCTATGCTTTGACTCGGAGTTGCGTGCGATCAGATTAGCACTCGAGGAGTAACAAAATGAACATACGCAGGCGCGTCTGAAGGGAAAGGTTCAATGCGACGCGAGTTGGGCACTGCCTCAGTCGCGTCGCGCGCTTCCATTACGCCGCGCGGAGGACGGTTGCGCACCGAAAGATCGGGGCGCGGTGAAACGCGTCCCCTAGCGCGGCGAGGGGTTTATCATTTCGCCAGCCGCTCGGGTGGCGCCTGGAAGGCGCGAGAGCGGAAGAGAAAGTCCACGATATTTCCCTCATGGGGCTGGAGCCAATTTAGTTGAATCGTGGGAATAGGGCCAATATTGAGCCGGTCAATGTTGGTTGCATCCATCAATTGCTGTTCCCATCGTTTGTCGTTTGTAATCGCGGAGCAGACTAATGTCGCGCCGATCTTATCGATCATTTCTGATTGGTTGCATTGGACGACGGTGACGTACGGAAACATGTATTCGGTCTGCGCGATTTTCCGCTCGGGAGCATCCGCGTGGATCACCCAGGGGCGCAGATAAGCGCACCGCTCTTTCTCGACGAGGCGCGAACCATGCGTCGGGCTGGTCACGTCGGTTACACCATCTTCCTTCACTTTTTCAAGGATGGAGGCATGGATCGCCTGCGCCTGTCCGGGCACAGTGAACGCGGCCAGAGCTGCGGCCGGGTCTTCTGGCGGTTTGACATCCATAGGACCAAGCCGCTCGGCGAGCGCCTGAGCTATTTCCCTGGTGTGGCGCGAGGCCCAAACGCCGGAGCAGTTGATGCAGCCGCGCCCGCTGTTGAGGTAAACACTATCGACGATCAGGTCGATATACTTCTCCCATTGGTCAACGACATCATCGCCGAGGAGCACTTTGCTGAAACCGGGTCCGTGAACCTGAACACAAGTATTACCTTCGTAGCGCTTGACCGTTTCCGTGCTGCCGAAAATCTTCACCCGGCGGCAGCGATTCACCACTTCCGCCCCCATTTCGCCCGCGCCTGGATAAATGCTGATCGCTTCCTTCGGCACGCCCGCCTGGAAAAACGCGGCTGCCATACGGTAGGGTGTCCAGGGTTCCTGCGGTCCGGGTTTCAGAACGAGGCCAATTTGCATGGGAATCACCGGAAGCCAGAGGGTGTGGACGCCCGGCGAATTCGAGGGCAAGACCAATCCGAGAACGGGTGATTGCGCCTGATAGCTGACGATCACCCCGCGCGATTCCATCCCGTAGCCGCACGTTAGAGTTTCCAGATCGAGCCCGCGCGTCAGGCAATCCAGAATGCGCTCCATATTGGAGAGCACAAAATGGTTCTTTGACATGTTGGCCTTGCACATGTGCTCCGGCAGTCCGGTGGAGGCCGATTGCTGACGGGCGAAATCATCCGGAGATTGCGTGCCATCGCCCACAGGCAGCGTGGCGTCGCGATACAGGTCCGCCGCGCGTTTCATCATTTGGACCAGTTCACCGCACGGAATCTCCCGCAGGACATCGCGCGCCCGCTGGGCCTTTTTCATGTCCTTGGTGAGCATGCCGGGAATGGCCTGGCTGACCTGGGCGAGGGTTTCACCCGTGATGAAGTGGTTCACCTTGTCGAGGTCGAGACTCTCGTAAGGCTGTCCCCAGCGGAGGATCGGAATCTTAAGCATAAGCGGACATTGGGTTCGTCGCATTCACTGCCCGAGCGCCAAAAGCCGCAAGGAAAATCTTTGCTCGTTCTGTAATTCGCTCGGTCGTCGGATCGACTATGGATCGCTGCCGCGTGCGTCCGGGCAATTTCGTTGTTTCAGGCACCTCGGTGGCGAAGATTGCGGCGCCCGAGAAAGGCGCGTCTCCGCAAGAGAATCGATTGGGCCGGCGTGGTTGCAAGAGTTTTGACACCCGGCAGCTTTGCGTGAAGTTTAGGCGGCGATTGGATTGGCAAGGTTGTTCGCGAAATCACGTCCTCGACAGGAGGCAGATTCCTTGCGACTTGTGTTTTGCCTTGCCGCATTTAGACTTTGATTATGAAGAAAGATGTGCCCGTCACGATTCGGGGCATACTGCCGGCAAATAGCGGATGTGCTATTTTTGTCGGGAACGACGAGAAGGTGTTCGTCATCCAGGTCGAGCACAATATGGGTGCTGTGATCGGGATGTTTCTGAAGGAGACTCCCAAGGAGCGCCCGCTCACCCACGATTTGCTCAAGCACATGCTCGACGGATTCAACATCAGCGTCGAGCGAGTGGTAATTACGGAGCTAAAGAATTCGACATATTTCGCGCGGCTTTTTCTTCATCAGCATAATGAACTGGGGCGCAAGCTTGTGGAAATCGACGCGCGTCCCAGCGATTGCCTGGCCATTGCGGCCGCGAACAAGCGGCCTATTTATGTTTCCGCCGCTCTGTTTGAGCAGGTGGAAGACATGTCCGAGGTTCTCGACCGGATCAACGAGAACAGCGAAGAAAACGAACAGAACGAATAGCTCGCGCTCGCTTCCAAAAGCAATGCCTCCCAAAGCTTCGGAAAAGCCCAGAACCGCGGCCGCGCCTCTTTTTCTCATCAGCGGCGATGATGATTTCGCGGTCAAAGGCCGGGCGAAGCAGCTTTTCGAACAATGGTGCAAGGAATCGGAGGGGTTTGACAACGAGTTGATCGATGCGACCGGCTCGAACAGCGGCGACGCGCTGAACGCGATTGGGAAGCTGCGCGAAGCAATGCAAACGCTTCCTTTTTTCGGCGGATCGAAAGTGATCTGGTTTCAGAACTGCAATTTCCTCGGCGAAGAACGCGCGGCCTCGAGCCAGGCGGTGACCGAAACCCTGGCGGATCTGGCCGACGAATTTAAGACCTTCAATTGGGAGGGAGTCCGCCTCATCATCACCTCGCCAAAAGTCGATAAGCGAAAAGTTTTCTACAAAGCGATCGACAAACTCGGAACGGTCGAGTCGTTCGCTGGGTGGTCGCTTGAGGACAAGGACTGGGTCGATGCCGCCGAAATGGCGGCGCGCCAGCAACTTCGCGGCACGGGGAAAGAAATCTCTGAGGAAGCCCTTTCACTTTTGGTGGCGAATGTCGGCCCAAACAATCGCCTGCTGGCCAATGAAGTGGAAAAGCTTTCACTTTTTATGGGTGTTCGCCAAGAAATCACGATGGAGGATATCGAGGCAGTCGTGAGCCGCAACAAACAGGCCAAAGCCTTTGCTCTGGCTGACGCGGTAGGGGTGCGCGACATGGGCAGGTTATTAAAAACGCTCGACCAGGAGCTTTGGGCTTTGGAGAGGGATTCGCAAAAGAGTGAGATTGGGATTCTCTACGGAATTATCTCGAAGGTGCGAACCATCCTTTTCCTGAAGGAAATGACCAAAGAGGGATGGATCACGCCAGGCGTCGATTACAACCGCTTTAAGTCCTCGCTGGAACGCATCCCCCCGGAGGCCCTGCCACCGGACCGGAAGTTTAATCCTTTGGCCATGCACCCATACATGTTGTATAATTCCTTGGCGCACACGAAGAATTATACAAGTGAGGAATTGATTCGAGCTATGGAGTTGCTCTTGACCGCTAATCAACGGCTTGTCACGACGAGCGCGGATGCCGCGCTGGTCTTTCAGGACACCCTGATTAAAATCGTTCAACCCCCGCCCAATCGAGGGACAGGATTTTAGAAAGGAGCGCACTGGAAACGATACGATGCCGAACAAGTCTCCAGTGATGTCCGTAGCCGTCGTCGAGCACACCGCCTTCGTAAAGATTCCCGGCAGGGCGAATTTCGGGTCGAGCGTCGATTTCAAAACTCTCGTCAACGAACTGCGCACCCGCGGCATCGACCGCTTTATCCTTGATCTCGGTGAATGCGTCACGATGGATAGCACCTTCCTCGGAGTGCTCGCCGGGCTTGCCTTGCGCAACGCGGACGGGAAGGAAACCGCCGCTGACGGGGAAAAGCTCCGCTTGGAACTCCTCAACCCGAATCCGCGTGTCGCCGACCTGCTCGATAACCTCGGCGTGGTGCACCTCTTCAACGTCCTGCACCAGGAAAAACCGTGCACTGCTCTTTTTGAGCCCGTCACCAACAATGGGGCCGCGCCCAGCCACGAAGAAATCTCCCGCACCTGCTTCGAAGCCCATCAGCTCCTGATGCTGATCAATCCCGAGAATATTCCGAAGTTCAAAGATGTGACCCTGTTCCTTGCCGAAGACCTGCGCAAGATCAAGGAGGAGGAATCGAAGAGCTCGGGAGGCGGAGGGAGTTGAGCAATGAGGAGCAGATTTTAGGGACCTGACCAAGCCGTTGTGGCGGGATATTGCATCGCTCGTCAGTTAATTCGCCCTCAAATCAAGTTCGTGCGAGTTTGCCCTCTTGCAGTTCGCCAGTCCGGCTCCCATTCTGGTTGCGCAAAGCGCTCTTCCGCATCTACAGTGCAGGCATGGATCTTGTGGTAGTTTTTCGAACCTTTGACCTCGCGGAAGCCCAGGTGATTCGCTCTCAACTGGAAGGTGCTGGAATCGTCGCGGACCTCGAGCATGAGAATTCCGCGGCGTTGCTGGATGTCGCGGTGGGCGGCGTGCGGGTGGTTGTTCCAACGGAAAAGGCGGATGAAGCCCGAGCGTTGATCGAACAAAAAGGCCAATGAGCGGGAAAGTCCCTTCGTCCAGCAAACGGGGCAACGATGGCGCTTTAAGGCGGCTGCAAAAGCGGCTGACACCAGGTGAATTGCAGCTCGATGCCGAGGTTTGCCAGCGTTATTCGGGCGATAAATGGTTCGCGACGAGTTTGCCGGAGGCCGTCGCTCTGCCCGTCAAGACGGAAACCGTTTCCGAGATTCTTAGGTTCGCATCGAGGAATCGAATTCCCGTGACCGCACGCGGCGCGGGATATGGTTATGTGGGTGGCTGCGTGCCGGTTCGTGGTGGAATTGTTCTCTCGCTCGAGAGGATGAACCGCATCAAGGAGATTAATCCCGATGATTTCGTGGCGGTGGCGGAGCCGGGTGTCGTCACAGCGAAACTCCAGGAGGAGGTCGAGAAGATCGGGCGTTTTTATCCGCCGGACCCGGCGAGCCGGGCCGATTCGACCATCGGAGGAAATATCGCGACGAACGCGGGCGGACCTCGCTGCCTGAAATACGGGGTGACGCGCGAATATGTTCTCGGGCTGGAAGTGGTGCTGGCCGACGGCTTCGTGGTGCGCGTGGGAAGCAGAACGCACAAGAACAAGACCGGGTTTGATTTGACCAAGCTGTTTGTGGGCTCTGAAGGGATGCTGGGCGTGGTGACCGAAGCGACGTTGAAGCTGTTGCCGCTTCCGACTTTTCGGGCCGCTCTCGGAGTCGGTTTCAATTCCATGCCGGATGCCCTCGGGGCCCTCAAGGATATTTTCGGCGCCGGCTTTTTGCCTTGTGCTTTGGAATTGGCGGACCAATTCACGCTGGCGGCGGCTTTCAAGCGGACCGGCAGTTCGCGGCTCTCGGGATGCCGGGCACATCTGATCATCGAGCTCGATGGTCACGCCAAATCGGTGCGCTCGGAACTTAAGGACCTTGAAACAGTCATTCAGAGCAGCTCGCCGCTCTTTGTGGATCGCGCCCTCGGGACGGACGCCGCGGAGAAGCTCTGGCAGTTGCGTCGCGAGTTCTCCTACGCGCTGCGCGACACCGGCCTGACGAAGCTGAATGAGGACATCGTCGTGCCGCGCGGGCGCTTGCAGGAGTTGTTTAACTTCACGAGCGGGTTACAAAAGGCCTTCGGTTTTCCGGTGGCGTGCTTCGGTCATGCGGGGGACGGGAATATTCATGTCAACGTGATGGCGGATATGAGCCAGCCCGGAGCAAAGGCACGCTGCGACAAAGCGCTCGATGCGCTCTTTCGAAAAGTGATTGGACTGGGGGGCGTTGTTACTGGCGAGCACGGCATTGGCCTGGCGAAAAAGCCTTGGTGGACGCTGGCGGCTCCAAAGCCGCTGCGCGATTTACATCAGCGGGTCAAGGGCGCTCTCGATCCGGTGGGGATACTAAACCCCGGTAAGTTTCTTTAAGGCTTCAGTTCGACTCGAAAAATCGAGCCCTTTCCTAATTCGCTTTGGACTGAGATTCTTCCGCCATGCGCTTCAACAATGGCTTTGACGAGGCTTAGCCCGAGGCCGAGCCCGCGTTGCGAGCGGCTCTTGTCGCTGCGGTAGAGGCGTTCCCAGATTCGTCCCTGTTCTTCCGGAGCGATTCCGATACCAGTGTCCTGGAATTCGATGATGGCGAGCGAATCTGATACGCGTCCGCGGATTGTCACGGTTCCGCTGTCGGGTGTGTATTTGATCGCATTGTCGAGGAGGTTCGCGAAAACCTGCCGCAACCGGGTCTGATCAACTTTGGCGAGAAGCCGGCTGTCGCATTCGTTTTCGATGCGGATGTATTTTTCCTCGGCCACGTATTGATAAAGATCAATCACCTGTCCAATGAGTTTGCAGAGATCGGTTTCGTCCAGTTTCAACCGCATCAAACCGCTCTCTGCTTCGGCCACATCGAGCAGGGTGTTGAGAATGGTCAGCACGCGGTCGGTTTCTTCCATGGTATCGGCGAGTGCTTCTCGCGATTTTTCTTCGGTCGATTCGTGCAGGGCCATTTCGGAAACTCCGCGCAGCCTCGTGAGCGGAGTTCGAAGATCGTGCGCGACGTTGTCGAGGGATTCGCGCATGTTCCGAATCAAGGTTTCGTTCCGCTGAAGCATCCGATTGAAAAGCTCGGCCAATTCCTGAAGTTCGTCGCCGGTTTTTTGCTCTGGAACCCGCTGACTTAAATCGCCAGTGCGAGTGATCGAGCGCACTGTGCCGATGATGCCACGAATAGGGCGCATCGCGCGTTGGGTGAAGGCAGCCCCGCCGATGAAGCCGAGAATGACAATAGGCGCCATGACGATCAGGAAAAGTCGGCGAATCGGTTCGAGAATACGTTCGCGACTATCGGTCGTTCTCCCCACCAGGAGCGTTGATCGGTCGCTTAACACTCGCTGGCCGAGCGTGAAGTCGCGTTCGGCGTTGCTCGGCAGCCGCACGTACGATCTGGCCAGGCGAAGCCCGGGCGCAACCTGCTGGAGCTTTACTGAAATCCATTCCTGGGGCACGGTAAGGACTGCTGGCGAAGCAGTGAAAGATGTGCCTAACGCGACGAGGAGGTTCGGCTTGCCCGGCCCATTGAAATTCTGCCCGAGATAGGCCCTCAATCCACCCACGCCCTCCGCTTCGTAAACTGCGGAAAGTTCAGCGAGCCGCACGTCGAGCAATTCACGGTCCTTGCGTTCAATCGTGACCGCGAGCAGCCAATACAGAACAAAAAATAGGCTGGCGGCGCTGACGGTGAAAATGACGGTGTACCAAAGGTTAAGACGAAAGCCAAAGCTTCGGGTCAGCCGCCGCTTTTGGCTTCGATTCGGTTGCAAGCTTTCGCCCCTGCTCTCCATAGGATCACGGCTTTAACGCGTAGCCGATGCCACGGTATGTCTGGATGAGCTTTTTGGAAAATTCCTTGTCAATTTTGCCGCGGAGCCGGTGCACGAGCACATCCACGACGTTGGTTTGCGGGTCGAAGCTGTAATCAAAGATGTGCTCCAGGATCATGGCCTTGGTCACCACCTTGCCGGGATTGCGCATGAGGTATTCAAGGAGCGCGAACTCGCGCGGTTGGAGTTCAATCTTCTGCCCGGCGCGCGCCACTTCACGGGTAAGCAAATCCATCGAAAGATCGCCGGCCACGAGGCGGGTCGGCTCCGTTCCGGACTGGCTGCTGCGCCGGATGATGGCCTGGAGCCGGGCGAGAAGCTCCGCGAAGGAGAACGGCTTGGTCATGTAATCGTCTCCGCCGCTCTGCAAGCCTTTGACGCGGTCCTCGACCGAACCTTTCGCGCTGAGAAAAATGACCGGCGTTTTCAGCCCCTCGCGCCGCAGACTTTGGACGAGAGAGATGCCGTCCATTTTAGGCAGCATCACATCGACGATCGCGGCGTCGTAAGGCGTCGCGCTGGCCAGGGCGTAAGCTTCCTCGCCGTCGCCGGAATGATCCACGGCGAAGCCGCTCTGTTTCAGGCCGCTCGTGACAAACGAAGCAATCTTTTTATCATCCTCAACAACCAGCACGCGCACGGCGAAAGCACAATTCACCCGGGACGAAAAGTCAAAGCATCAGAAGAGACGTGACGGCTCATTCTTGGTGGTGCGAGGCTCTGCCGAGCCGCTTCAGCATCATGGAGGAAAGCTCGGCGGAGCCTCGCTCAAGCCTCGCTCCACCCCAACGATGGAGGCATTACAGGAGAGAGCAAGCTGAGAGTTACGGTTAAATAAACCTCACGCATGGCCGCGTGAAATTAACGCGGCTGCTTTTTGCGGTTCTGCGCCCCAAGTCCCACACCTTCCTCTGGGTTTGGTGAGGAGTTGCAAAAATCTCCCGTTTCTTGACGTTTTTGAGTGGGCGCGAGGCAATTTCTCGCGGATGAACTCCTACCGCGCGCGTGGCACGGACATTGCTATTTTCCAAGCTCTTGGGTTAACAGGGGACAGTTAGGTTGTGTGGTTAGTTGGTGTGTATGATCGCCGCCCCAATTTGGATGGGGCGGCGCTTCTTTTTTCGCAGCAGCTCCGTTCTGGTCAGTTTGGTGGTGCGAGGCTCTGTCAGCCCATTTCACCATTGATCCACACAGTAAGAAAGCTCAACGGAGCCTCGCTCCACCCCAACAACTCAGGCGTTACTTTTTCGCTCTTTTCGGTTTCTTTTAATGCTGCGTCGTTGGCACAACCGGTGCTAAGTTGATTCGGTGCAAACGGTTCAGCCCCAGACCCGGCTCGGTGAATTGCTCGACTGGTGCGAGCGCCGAAATGCTTCCGATCTGCATATCCAAGGGGGGAAGCCACTGGTCATTCGCGTTAACGGCAAGCTGCAACGCGTTCCCGAAAATACGTATAATCCACTATCCGACGACGCCATTTACGAATGGATCGGCGAATGTTTCGCGTCCGAGATCTGCGGAGCGATTCGGGCGGCGCGCGAGTACGATCTGAGTTTTTACCACGGGTTTCAGCGGTATCGCGCGAATTTCAGCAAACAGAAGGGCAGCCAGTCATTTTCCTTTAGGATCGTTCCGCAGCAGCGGCAGAAGTTCTCGGACTTGAATCTGCCATCATCCCTCGCCGACCTGGTCACGGAACCGCGCGGGCTACTGCTCGCCACCGGTCCGACGGGACAGGGCAAGAGCACCACTCTTCGCGCGCTCTTGCAGCAGATCAATGAGACCTCCGCGCTTCGAATCATCACAATCGAAGACCCGATCGAATATGTGTTTGAGGACTACCTCAGTCAGTTTGAGCAGCGCGAGGTGGGCATCGACACCGATTCGTTCGAGAACGGAATTCGCAACGCCATGCGGCAGGATCCGAACGTCATTTTCGTCGGCGAAATTCGAGATCGCGAAAGCATTTACGCGGCGATGCAAGCGGCCGAAACGGGCCATTTGGTGCTCACGACGCTGCACGCGGATTCCGTCGCGCAGGCGATTGCGCGCATTCGCGAGTTCTATCCCAGCTCGGAGCAGGACAACATCAGCAGCCTGCTCGCGCGGAACCTGAATTCGATCATCTGCCAGCGCCTGATCCCGTCGGTGGAGGGCAAACAGATTCCGGCGCTCGAAATCATGAAGCGGGACAAGGGCGTTCAGGAAGCGATTCAAACGAACAACCTGCATCTGTTGAATGGGATCGTGGAGGCATCGGTCGGCCAGGGAATGCATTCGTTTGATCAGTACCTGGTGGAACTGCTGGCGGCGGGCCAGATCACCGCGGAAGTCGCGCGGATCTACTCGATCAATCGGCACCGCCTGGACATGATCTTGCGTGGAATTATTACGAGGCAGAGTATATTAAAGCCGGACGAACGGTGATTCGATGACGGGAATATGTTAGTCATCCTGCGAATTTTATTTACGGGCGTGTTTGTTTATTGCGTGATGCAGGCGCGGGACAACGCCCGGCTGCATCTCGAGTCCGGCGACATGAGCAACGCGTTCTGGGTCGCTTCGGGCGTCCTTACAGCGATTGCCTGCGCGGCGGTCTGGGCTCCCTATCTCGGCGCCAAAGTGGCCGACCCGTTAACCGGAGGGATGGTCAACTCGCCGTTTGTCGAACGGAAGAATTACCTGCTTCAGTTCATCCGCTGGCTGGACAAGAAAAAACAGCATCCCGAACTGGTCCGTTGGCTGTGCTTTATCGAAGGCGTGCGCGCCCCGTGGATGCCCACGGCTTTCGCGATTGGTCTGGCGCACACCCGCGAGGGCTCGTGGCTGGAGAAAATTTACGCGCGCGAAGTGTTTCGGTTTAATAATGCCGAGAACTGCG
>DASYTB010000061.1:0-7305 GCA_036002705.1 Verrucomicrobiia bacterium | reverse complement strand
TCTTCCCATCGGGCCGGCCGAACGCATCCATTTGAAGCAGCCCGAGATCCACGCGAAGCTGGATCTTCTCTTTGCCGTCCTTGCCTTTGAACCGGCGGACGACTATCTGACCCGCCTGGTACTCCCAGGAATTAAGCAGGTCAGAAATATCCACATTCATTTGGCGAACACTTTGGCGAAGCACCTTGGCAGTGTCAATGAAGTCAGCCCCAAGGAAAAGCCGAAAATAACGGTGCCAAAGGATTCCAAAAGGATTCCGGTGATATCTTCCGCTTAAAGAACGCCCGTTTTCAGCCGCGAGACTTCTCTGCCGCAGAAAGAACCCGAGTAAAAAAACGGTAAGGTCCGGTCCTCCGAGGCTTTAACGAAGAATCTGGCAAGCGGCGGGTTAGCGCCGCTTGCCAGCTCACGTTTCAATTTGGCGGGACGCCGAAGATTGCTCCGGCGCTCTTGGTTGGAAACACTGGCGGATATTCACCGCACGCCATGATGACGTGGGCGGCAGGATTCACGGATTTCGGTAGTCCGTAGTATTCCATGCAGAGAACCAAAGCATCCGGCATACCAACAGCCGAAAAAGGGCTAGAGGCGCCTGTAATCGCGTGCATTGCCGCGCCCTCTGGCCAAAAAGACGCAGAGTGTGAAAAAGAAATCCTGTTCTGATTAGAGCGCGAGGATTCTCAACAGGGGGACACCGTTTCGAAAGTTAGAACCGCGATTTCATGAATGGGAAATGCTTCTTGACCGGAGTGCAGTGGCCTCTGTCATAGGTCAATTTCGGCTGGCGTTCTTTCCGCTGTTTTTGTTATACACTCCCCGTGCAGGCCACCCCGCCAGGAGAGATGGAGCTCGACTCATTGCTGAAGCAATATTTCGGTTTTTCGGCATTTCGCCCGCTGCAGCGGGAAATCATTGTGGATTCACTGGCGGGAAAAGATGTGGTGGCGCTGCTTCCCACCGGCGGGGGAAAATCCCTCTGTTTTCAACTGCGGGCGTTGACGCGGCCGGGCTTGACGGTCGTGGTGTCGCCCCTGATCGCGCTCATGAAAGACCAGGTGGACTCAATGCAAGCGGCGGGAATTGCGGCCACTCTTTTGAACTCGACGGTGAAGGGCGGAGAAGTGGCGGCACGGCTGGAACAAATCCAGGAGGGACAGTTCAAACTTTTGTATGTGGCTCCCGAGCGTTTGGTGATCCCGGCTTTTTTTGAGAGCCTGGCCGGCTGGAAGGTAAATCTTTTCGCGATTGATGAAGCGCATTGCATCAGCGAATGGGGGCATGATTTTCGTCCGGAATACCGCCAACTCGCGACGTTGCGCCAGCGGTTTCCATCCATTCCGATGATGGCTTTGACGGCCACGGCGACCGAACGGGTTCGGAAGGATATCGCGACCCAGTTGAAATTGGACCGCCCAGCCGAGTACATGGCCAGCTTCAACCGGCCAAATCTGACCTACCGCGTCAGTTCGAAGTCGGGTGCTTACGCCCAAGTGCTGGGGTTCATTCAGGCGCGCCGGAAGGAAAGTGGGATTATTTATTGTCACTCCCGGAAAGGGGCGGAAGATGCGGCGGAGCGCTTGCGCGATGATGGGATTCGCGCCGCCGCCTATCACGCCGGGATGAATCCGGAGGACCGCGCGAGAGAACAGGAGGCCTTTTTGCGGGATAATCTCCAGGTCATTTGCGCAACCATCGCGTTCGGGATGGGAATTAACAAGCCGAACGTGCGGTATGTGATTCACTACGATCTGCCGAAGAATCTCGAGAGCTACTACCAGGAAACCGGGCGAGCCGGCCGCGACGGTTTGCCGAGCGAATGTCTGTTGCTCTTCAGCCGAGGGGACCGGGCCAAGCAAGCGCGCTTTATCGAAGAGAAGCCAGACCCCGAGGAGCGACGGATCGCCTGGGATCACCTGGATCGGATGGTTTTTTTCGCGGAAAACAAAAGCTGCCGGAGAAAATTCCTGCTCGGCTACTTCGGCGAAAACTTCGAGGGCGAATGCAACGGCTGCGACAACTGCCTCTCGACGAGGCCGGCGTTCGATTCAACCATCGCGGCGCAGAAATTTCTCTCGTGCATTTACCGCGTCAAACAGAAAAGTGGATTCAGCGTACCCGCGCGCGAGATCATCGAAATATTGCGCGGCGGTACCGCCGGGAATTCGTCCGTGCTGGCGTATGCTCAACTTTCCACCTTCGGAATTGGCAAGGAACTCGCGGCGCCCGAATGGGCCAAGGTGGCCGCGGAATTGGCGCGGTTGGAATTGATCGTCGCAGGGGGGGGCGAAGGGGACTGCGCTGAGTTGACGAGTAAAGGACTCGACGCGCTGAAGGCTCGACGGGAGATTCTCTTTACGCTCGAGCTGCCGCCAGGCGCAGACGAAGAGGAAGAGGGCCCCCTGCCGGGCCGCAAGTCGAAGCGGAGCGCCGGCGCGATTGACTGCGATGAAACATTGTTTGAAGCGCTTCGGGTCCTCCGGAAACGGATCGCGGACGAACGTTCGGTCCCTCCCTACGTCATTTTTTCCGATTTCAGCTTGAGACAGATGTCGCGCTCTTATCCACAAAGCGAGCACGAATTCGCCCGGATCAGCGGAGTGGGAGAGAAGAAACTGATGGAATTCAAGGAGGCTTTCCTCGGCGAAATTCGCCAGCATTTGTCCGGGAACCCGCGATTAACATTTGAAGATGGCCCAGAAAGGCCGACAACTCGCCGCCGCCTCAGTGGAACGATTCGGGAGTCCGTGACGCTCTTTCGGAATGGCCGGTCAATCGAAGATATTGCGACACAGAGAGGAATTACTCCTGGAACGGTTTACGGCCACCTTGCGGCCGCCATTGAAAGCGGCGAGTCTCTGAAAATTGAACGCTTGCTTAGCGCGACCGCGCAAAGGGAAATTGACAACGCCTTCGCCACGCACGGATTCGGCAATCTCTCCGGAGCCGTTGAAGCTTTAGGTGGACGCTATAATCACGGCCAACTGCGCCTTTATCGTGCTTTCGTGCAGCGAACGGAGTCGTTTTGAGGTCGGCCCGGCGGCGCGGCGGAATAGGCGCCGCGCCGGTCATAGAGAGAGAAAACGGCTCAAACCGGCTAGAATCTCCAGTTCAACTCTCCCATAAAGTGGCTGGCCTCGCTCGTTTGGCCGGGAGTATTGATGATCAGCTCGTTGTTGTAATAAATGAACGTGAAGTTCATGAAGTCCGTGATGGAATAAGTCGCAACGACCTGGTGGCCTTTCACGTTCGTGCCGCCAAACCAGCCGCTGGCTTTTCCACTTCCCGCTAATTGCGGATTTCCGGCGGCGTAATAGGCTCCGTTATCATCATCGACCAGTGCGTCAAACCATGCATCTGCTTCAAGGTGTTGGTAACGATAGTTCAGTTCCCACGCGCCTTTGCGCCCGGCCTTTCCGAGGGTAAAACCGACGCGCCAAGCCTCATTGTTATTGTCCGCGGCGGGGTTTTCCATGACTTCGCCGCCAATTTTCACCGGGAATTTTCCGGGGTAGATGGGAATGGCTCCAAATTTATAAGTGGCGGAGGCGCTTCCGATAATCGGGTTAAAGTTATTGGCCAAAAACCCGTTTGCATCCCGCGTGTTTCCGGCATTGTAAAACGGTTGCACCTTGGAACTCAGCGATTCTTTGTGGTCGATGGTGAAGGCCGCGACGCCGACCGAGGTATCAAAGTCCGGCGTCCATTTGGATTCGAAGAGCGCCTGGCCGCCAAACAGGTAAGGATCGTGGCTCGGGGAAACCGCCGGCCCGCCCGGAGAAGGATCGCCCTGGTTCAATTCGTCCAGAACAAAAGCGGCCGCGTTCAACTTCAGAGCATGCTTCTCATTGACGTTGTAAACGGTTTGAAGCGCCGCGCCTTCCGGGACGATATCATAGTCCCAAATCATGTTCGAGAGCTGAAAGGGATTATCCATCTTGCCGACCGTTCCGCTAACGGTCCAGGTATCGTTCTTGATCGCGGTCCACTTGGCATAGGCGGCATCAATCCAGAGGAATTTCCTGCTTTCGAGCGAGTTTAGATCCTGGTTTGCCGTGATGGGCTGACCGCCCACGAGGACACCGCCGGGATTGGTTTGCGGATTGCCCGAAGCCACGCGAAATCCGAGTTCGAAGTTATCCAGCAAGGTAGTGGTCAGGCCGAGACGAAGGCGATAGCGAAAGCGATCGCGGGTGTAGTAGGCGCTGTTCTCGGAATTGTTCTGTTCGAACCGGCCGCGAAAGTCGCCGTAAAGCTTCATGCTCGTCACCCAGTCGGGCAAACCGGCCCCGCGCACCCAATCCTTTTTGACTTCGTTCTTGGATTCGCTTTCCAACTCATCTGCTTCTTTCGTCGTGAGAATTCCCTTTTCCACGAGTTTCTTGAGGAGCGCATCCGAGCTTTCGCCATGGGCAATTCCGGCGGAAGCGCCGGCCAGCAGAATTCCAGCGACGATTCGACTGATTTGGGCTTGGGTCATATCTTTTGGTTTGTCACGGATTTGGGTTTACGGATTCGTTTTATCATTCTCACCGTGAAAATGACAACGCAAACGCACGGTAGGAAGGCTTTGTTACAACTTTGTGACGGAATGGTTACGAAAACGTCAATTCTCCCCCAGGCTTAGTGGTCCGAGGCGCAAATACGGTGACGTTCCCGGCGGTTCTTTTCGGCGCATGCTTCGTTGCTCGTCGGTTACAGATCGCTGTGGATATGCGCCCTCCTCGCGCCTCGCCTGCCCCGAAAATTCCTCGCCGCTAACGTCACCGTATTTACGCCTCGGACCACTTAGGAGAGCAGGAATATTGAAGGAGGAATTTGACACCTAAGCATCTCTCTGCTCTAGTGTCGGCGGTTTTAGGAGATGAAGCCCACAATTAAATGCCTGAATTGCTGCATTACGCAGAAACCATCCGGCCGGACGGCCGGTTGGCATGTTGCGTCAATGGCCTTTCGTCTAAAAGGCACTGTGGGTGAGGAGACTTAGGGTAACACTAAAGAGGAATTTCCAAAGAACCCACGGTTGCCGAAAGCTTCCGTGGGTTTTTTGTTTATGAATAGAACCGAAAGAAAAACGACTAAGTAAAGTATGAGTGCAAAATTAAGTAAATTGGAGTTCGATGCCGGACCCGAATTCGAGGTCACGCCTCGCTTTCGGCGCGGAGAATTGGAGCAGCGCTTCGCCGAGTTGAAGGAGACTCTGCTCTGCGACTTGCTCGAGAATAATCAAACGCTGGCCTTGGAAGGACGTTTCGAGCTGGCGGCGAACCAAGCGGCGGGCCTCGCCTGGACGACCGAGTATCCGCTCCTTGTCTTCCCGGTGCTGTTTGATGAAATCACCCGGCGCGAGCGCACTCGGGAAGTGCGTCAACGCCAGATCATGGCTCTAACGGAAGGGCTTCTGGAGCACGCCGTATGATGCGCCTGACTGGAAAATCGGCGGAATGGCTTCCCGTGGTCCGCTTGTCCGTAGGAGGCGACGTCAGGACTCTCGCTTGTTCTTTCTCGAACGCAGAGATTCCTGGCGTCGTCTCCTATTTTTCTTGCGGGACGTTGAGCCCTGGCACGCGATAGGTCCTCAAGGTTTCGAGGTACGCCGCATAGAATTTCCTGGCCATCGTCTCGGCCGAGAGATAGCGGCGCATCTCTTCGAGTGTTCCAGGATCGACTGCGCCTTTCGAAAAAAGGGGGTGTTCGAAAGCCGTGCGGATTTTGGCGCGGCAATCCTGGAAATCGCCGCTCTCAAAAAGAAACCCATTCTTGCCGGAAATCACATAGTCTGGAATTCCACCTGTATTGGTGGCTATCACTGGCACACCAGCGACGACTGCTTCCTTGACGGAGTTCGGGCTGTTATCGGCCCGGGCCGCATGGACCAGGACAGTCGCACGCGCCAGTTCTTCCGCGATCTTCTCCGGCGGCAGGTCATGCTTGAAAGTCACTTTTGACCAGATTTCCGCGCTCACCTGGGCACGCAGGCTATTCTCCAACTCCATATTTCCAGCCCCGGCCCAGACGACCTCGAAATCCGCTTCGATCTCCTCTAAAGCCTTGAAGACAACATCCGCTCCTTTCCAATAAACGAACGCTCCCACGCACAGGATCCGTTTGGGACTCTGTTGCGGATGCCGTTGAACTCGCGAAAAAATCGGATTGGGCGCATGCTCCACCTGTAACAGTTTGAGATGCGGATAACGATCGGCGAGGTAGTGCATCCCGAAGCGCGACTCGCAGGTCGTGATCCGAACATGGCGCAGACTTCCCGGTTCCAGAAATCGCGAAAGTCTCATGTGGCGGTTCAGTGGAAAGACGCTGCCGTACCAGGTGAGAATGCCTTGCATGGTAACGAGCGCGGGATAATTCAGCCGCCCAGCAATGGCCGCCCCGCCGAATTCAGTTCCCCACGCGTGCACAAGATCGGGCCGAATCCGTTTTAGCTCGCGTCGGATGACTAAAGTGTCCCACCAAAAGAGCGAAAGGAAACGCAGGCCGCGCGGAGTGCGGATGCAATGGAAGCGCGTGCCGTCCCGTTCGAAAACGTGGGTTTGCCCGAACTGACTGCGCGGAATGAGGATATCGAGCTTGAGCTGGGGATATTTCTTGAACTCTTCCCAAAGCACCCGCTGCCAGGTTGCTGGATGTTGCCAGGTTAATCCTTGCAGCTCGGGCGGGAGGTCTGGCAGCCACTCGATCGGAAAGTACGGGAACCACGCCACCCTTAAAGGGCGTTCGAGGGTTGGATTTGGAGCTGATTCCGAATGGCTCGGCACGGCGCGCGTCATTTGCCGCGATGGACAGAACGGTGACAAGCGCAATCTCCTTGGCTTAGGCGAACACTTTCCTTAGAAACACCCGGATGTCGAAACCCGCCGCCATGCAGCGTCTGGGGCTGGCGATAAGCTGGCTTCGGACTTGTGCCGGCCTGCTTTGGAGGCTCGAAGCAAAATCCAAAGGGGCCGTTCTTGAAGGTGATTCGCGCTTCGAGGGGCGGCCGATTATCACGGTCGAGCCGGGTTCGCGCATGATTTTCGGAGACGGCCTGCGTCTGAACAGCGCCACACGCTCCAACCCGGTCGCCTGCTTTCAGCCGTGCGTGCTTCGCACATTGGCTCCCGGCGCTGAATTGATTCTCGAAAAAGATGTTGGCCTGAGCGGAGCCGTGGTCTGCGCCGGAAAAAGCATCCGGGTGGGCGAGGGAACCATCGCCGGCTCGGGCGCCATGATTTTGGATAACGACTTCCACGCGCTTGATCCCGAACAAGGCTGGCAGAATGAATACGTCGCAAATGCCCGCCCAATCCGAATCGG
>DASYTB010000060.1:0-7064 GCA_036002705.1 Verrucomicrobiia bacterium | reverse complement strand
GGAGGAACTCGCCGCCCTGGAAAATAATCCCAAGCTCACTTCGCTCAGGTTGACCGAAGAGGACCAGGAAGTGATGGCGCAGATCGGCAACAACAAAGGCTGTATGAGCCTGAAAGGCGCTAACCCCGCCCACACCGGCGAACCCGAAGCGGACCACTGGCAACTCCGCCCCGAACTCGTCGAAGCCGGCCGCCGCTGGGGCATCGATCCCGCCCGCGACCTCGCTTGCACCCATCGCGCCGCCGCGTGAGAGTTATTTCACGCGGTTCTAGAACAAACCGCGCAACTGAACCAAAACCTGCCTCAGCCTTCCAGGCGGCAAGGCACTAATGCAAGCTGCCGATGCGGGGACACTAATTTCGATAATCCGATGGTGGACGCCTTCGGCAACCCGCAGGACACGAGGTCGCCCGATGGAATCATGAACTCACCTTTCCAAGGTGGCCACGAAAATCAAAAATTTCGCGATAAACGTTATTTTCCGCACGCGCCCCGATCAGACCTTCCCGACATCCATTTCATCCCCGTATTCTCGCAATTTCTCGCGAGTCCGAAAAAAATCGGCCCCGCGCGCTCTGCCGCTGTTACTTCCGCTGTATCTCCAAGCGAAAGAAATCTGGCGGGCCTCATCCATAAAGTCTTTGTCTATCCATACACAAAGACTTTTCGCGATTTTCGGACGCAAAGTCATCCGCCGCAGCAACTCCGAACGATTCTCGTCAAAATACAGTCAACATTTTCATACACAAATGCGCTGCGTCGTCCAAGGGCATACCGCCGTAATCCCTCTGTCTTTCGCCCTTCGAAAACAATTGTGGCTTTAGCAACCGCCGTCTTAAGGTAAATCAAAGCATGGCGGCGAAATACATCGTGGGAATCGACCTCGGCACTTCCAACTGTGCCGTCGCCTTTGCCCGTTTTGATGATGCGTCGGGCCAGGTCTCGGATTTTCCGGTCATCCAGCTTCAACGTGACGCCCAGCTCGCTCCGCAACCGCTGCTCCCTTCGGCGTTGTATGCGCCGATCTCGAGCGAAGCGGCCTCCCTTTCACTGCCTTGGCCGAATAATTCAGGCTGGGTCACCGGCGCTTACGCCCGCTGGCGCGGCGCGAAAGTTCCAGGGCGACTCATCACATCCGCCAAGAGCTGGCTCTGTCACCCATCGGTTGATCGGCAGGCGGCGATTCTCCCCTGGGGTGGCGCGGCGGACGTGGAAAAGATCTCTCCAGTTCGCGCCTCCGCGCTGTTGCTCGGCCAGATGCGAGACGCCTGGAATCAGGAACATCCGGCGGACCCGCTGAGCGCCCAGGAGGTTGTTCTGACGGTTCCCGCTTCTTTCGACGAGGTCGCTCGCTCGCTGACGGTGGCGGCCGCGCGCGAGGCCGGGCTCGAGCAGTTCACCCTGCTCGAAGAACCGCAAGCGGCCTTTTACCAGTTCAGTCATCGCCACCAGCGCGATCTCGCGGGGATTCTCGAAAATATTCGCCTCGTCCTCGTCGTCGATGTCGGCGGCGGAACAACCGATTTTACCCTTGTCCAGGTGGCGGCCAGCCCCGAAGGGCCATTGCTCAGGCGGATCGCAGTTGGCGATCACCTGATTCTCGGCGGTGATAACATGGACAATGCCCTGGCGCGGCGGGTGGAAGAGAAACTTCAAGGACGCAAGCTCTCGACGGCCCAATTGATCCAGGTTGTGCAAGCCGCGCGCGAAGCCAAGGAAACTCTGCTTTCCGAAAAGGCTCCCGCCGAAGCGATAATCACCCTCGCGGGTGAAGGCAGCAAACTCCTCGGCAGCACGATTTCGGTGGGTTTAAGCCAGCAGGAAGTTAAGGCCTTGGTGCTTGATGGATTCTTTCCGCGAAACACACCCCATGATCTTCCGAAAAAGACCGCCCGCGCCGGTATTCAAGAGATGGGTTTGCCTTACGTCGCCGAACCGGCCATCACTCGGCACCTGGCGGCCTTCCTCGCGAAACATGCCGACAGCGCCTTTGAAGCGCTCGGCCAACCGGCGGAAGCCCGCAAGGGGCCGCCTCGTCCGGATGCCATCCTGCTGAACGGCGGCGTTTTCAATTCACCGAAATTGGCCCGGCGTCTCGTCGAGGTCGCGTCCAGTTGGTGGCAGGATCGTCCGCCCATTCCACTGCTCGCGCATGATGATCTTGATCTTGCCGTGGCGCGCGGGGCTGCTTACTACGGCCTCGTGCGGCATGGCCGCGGCCGCCGCATTTCCGGCGGCACCGCCCATTCCTTTTACGCCGGTGTGACGGACAAAAATGAAACGCCCTCCGCCATCGCGCTCATCCCGCGCGGTTTCGAGGAAGGTGAAACGATTGAATTGAAGGACCGTCTTTTCAAACTGAACATCGGCCGTCCCGTGCAATTCCCGATCTACACCAGCACGGGCGATCAAGTGGATCGTCCGGGGGATGTCGTCCGGGTAACCGACGCGCTCACCCCTCTCCCGCCGATTCAAACCGTCCTGAAGAGCTCGAAAAACCGCGCGGAAAAAATTCCGATTTATCTCCGCGCCCGGCTCACCGAAATCGGGACAGTCGAACTCTGGTGCGCGGCCGCCGAATCCAATGAACAGTGGCGTTTGGAATTCGATATTCGCGGCTCGTCTTCGGAAAGCGTCTCCGTCACGGAATCGCTTCCGCCGCGCTTTTCCGAGGCACGAGACTACGTCGCCAAAATTTTTGGCAATCGTCCGAGTGCTGTTGAAAAAGGGCCCAAAGACGTCAAGCAGCTTTGGAGTTCCCTGGAACGCCTGCTCGGCGCCCGTGAAACCTGGACTCTGCCCGTCCTTCGCCAGCTCTGGGGCGAACTTTTCGCGGGCGCGGGCAAGCGGCGTCGCTCCGCGGAACACGAGCGGATTTTCTTTCAGCTCCTCGGTTACACCTTGCGGCCGGGGTTTGGCTATGCGCTCGACGAGTGGCGTTGCGAACAGAGCTTCAAGCTCTTTGGCGAACTCCTTGAGTTTCACAAGGAAAAGCCGAATTGGAATGAGTTCTGGATTTTATGGCGGCGTGTCAGCGGCGGCCTCAGCCTGGAACGTCAGAACGAAATCTGGAATTATCTGAAACCGAATCTCGCCGTCCGGCTCGTGCCGCATGCCTCAAAAAATACGCCACGCCCGAAAGGGTCGAATCCCGAAGGGGCCGACGAAATGGTTCGCGCCGCCGCGACGCTCGAACACCTCCCCGCGATTGAGAAGAGGTGGCTTGGCGACTCAATTTGTGAGCGGCTCAAAGAACTTCGTCCCGCGGGTGGACCCTGGGCCTGGTCCCTTGGCCGGCTCGGCGCGCGAGTGCCTCTCTACGGCAGTGTTCATAACGTGGTTGCGCCGGACGGGATTCAGAATTGGATCCACCTCCTGCTCGAATCCGAAACACTGGATGGCCGCGTCTTTGCCCTCGCGCAACTCGCCCGGAAAGCCGGCGACCGTTTGCGCGATGTCGATGATTCGACCCGCGCCGCTATTCTCGACGCGCTCCGCCGATCAAAAACCTCCGAAAACACGGTTCAGACGGTGACCGAAATCACGGAACTTCAGTCAGCGGATGAAGCCCGCGCCTTCGGAGATAGTTTGCCGATCGGTCTCCAGCTAACGCATGCATCACGGGAGTGAGCATTCCTTTGCATTAAGACGGTGCGAACCTGAACGGAGCCGTCAAGAGCCGTTACGCATAACTTGTCGGATTCGAATTCCTTCTCTAATTTCATGCTATGTTAAAAACGGTTTCAGGGACCTTTAATGTAAAGGCGACGCTGTCGCGCTCAAGTCGCGTTTTCCTCTCCATGAGCGGTTCTGAAGGCAGAGCAGGCGGTATCCGGACTGATTCTGTTATTATGACCGACAGTCTCGCGACCGTGCTCCACAGCGCAGTCGCGGAAAAACTTGGCCCCTTATCTAATCTCTCCGGAGTAGATGCGGCATTGGACCTGGGTTGCTGCACTTTTCGATTTGAAAGGTAACAAATGGGCTTAATGACCTCTCGCCTAGATTTTGGCTGGACGCACGCGATGTACATATGCACCATTGGGCACACGTACGCTAGGGAGGTATTTAACGAACGAATGAAAGACAACATTTTCAACAGGACTTTTCTTGCCGCCGGCAAAACCGACGCGAACAGAAGCGGAGTTCTTCAGCTTTGCACTCGAAGCACACGATTGACGGCGATGCTGTGGACAATAGCACTATTCGCAACAATTGCCCGGCTCAACACGGCACAGGCGGCTCTTCTTTATCTGCCAAACTCTTCGTTTGAGTCCCAACCCACAGATTTTGTTGATCCTCGGATTGATGCGTGGCAGAAGCCGCCGCAACCTCCGGGCTATGACACGAATGTTTTCCACGCCTGGGATAATCTCTCCGGTGTGTTCATAAATCCGCCCTCCACCAATGGCGATTACATCGATAACGCGGAAGGAAACCAACTGGTCTATCTGTTTGCTTACCCGCAGGCCGGCCTTTTCCAGGATAATAATTCAACCGATTGGTCCGGGACGGCATCCCACGCTTTTGACGCCAGGTTTGAACCCGGAAAATCGTACCGGCTGACCGCGGCAGTCACGAGCAGCAAGGAAGCGCCGTTATCCGCGGGTTCGACTCTGGAATTGAGCCTCTACTATCGCGACGATACGAACAAGATGGTCACGCTGGCGACGACGAAGATCGTTTTTGATCCGACTGTTTTTACCAATATTACCCATTTGATCGATTTCTCGGTGAGCCTGCCGGCCGTGAAAACCAACGATCCGTGGGCGGGCAAAAACATTGGGGTCCAAATCCAATCCACCGTGGCGCCGAATTTGATCGGCGGCGTGTGGGATATCGACAACGTTCGTTTAAGCGAAACAATTGCGGTCCCAAATTTCTCCTTTGAGTCGCAACCCACGCAATTTGTCGATCCGCGAATCGATGCCTGGCAGAAGCCGCCACAACCTCCAGGCTATGACACGAATATTTTCCACGCCTGGGATAATCTCTCCGGTGTGTTCATAAATCCGCCCTCCACCAACGCCGATTACATCGATAACGCGGAAGGAAATCAACTGGTCTATCTGTTTGCTTACCCGCAGGCCGGCCTTTTCCAGGATAATAATTCAACTGATTGGTCCGGCACGGCGTTCCACGCTTTCAACGCCACTTTCGAAGCCGGTAAAGCATACCGATTGACGGCGGCGGTCACGAGCAGCCGCGAGGCCCCGCTGATGCCGGGATCGACCCTGGAAATCAGCCTTTATTACCGCGACAGCGCGAGCAGCATGGTCGTCATCGCCGCGACGAACATCACTTATGCCACAGATGTTTTCACGAACATCACTCATTTGCTCGATTTTCAAGTCAGCACTCCCGTCGTCCGGGCGAGCGACGCGTGGGCCGGAAAAAATATCGGCATCCAAATTCGATCCACCGTTTCACCGAATTTAATCGGCGGCGTTTGGGATATCGACAACATCCGGTTGGATGAGATTGTCGGTCCCATCCTGGTCTCGCCCGCCCGAACGGCTGGCCAATTCACGTTTACGCTGTTGAGCGAACCGGGACTGCGGTTTGAGATTTCTGCCAACAGGAATCTCGTCGATTCAACCGGTTGGACCGCGTTAGCCACGATTACGAACACCACTGGTTCCTTCCCGTTTAGTGACTCATCATCAGCTCTGCCCGCGCGCTTTTATCGTGCTCGCCAGTTGCCTTGATGCTTTGAGGCCGTAAACGCCGTGAGAACGCGCCGAGCCAGGAATCGATTTCGCCCCATTCGATGGGCATTCACCTTGGTCGAACTTCTGGTCGTGATCGCGATCATTGCCATTTTGGCAGGATTGCTTCTCCCCGCCCTGGTTTCGGCGAAGGAGCGCGCGGCCAAAGTCGCCTGCCTTTCCAATTTGCGGCAATTGGGAATCGCCACACGCAATTACAGTTCGGACCATGATGGGCGCATCCCGTATGGCCCAATTGCGCCCCCGTTCACGAATCCCTCGGACTTCTATCCCTCGACCGGCGCTCCGACCAGTCTGATTTCTTTGCAAACTGGCGCGGCCGTCGGTCTCGGACTGCTTTTACAACAGTACCTCTCCAGTCAGCCACGGGTTCTTTTCTGTCCGGGAAGTGACCAAAAGATCGATGCCCAGGCCGAGCTCGCGAAAGTGGGGAAGTATCAGGCGCAGGGCAGTTACTATTACCGACATGCTGGCAACACTCTCTTGCACGATACTTTTGAAGCCACGAATTCGCCGGCCCATCTCCAGCTCGACAGCCTCGGCGAGAATCGCAACGGAGTGCCGATTCGCGCGCTCCTGATCGATACCGTCTTTCTTTGCCCGCCTGACCTTGGCACCTACGGCGTGCGGCCGAGCACGAACCATCGCCAACAGTTTGCGAATATCCTCTTCGCGGACGGCCACACTCTTTCGCGCCCGAACAGGGACCAGCGCTTCACGCTCGACCTCCGGAACTACAGCGAGATTTACACCGCATTTGATAAAATCCTGAAAATTTTGGAAACCGCGGATCAAGAGAATTGAGATAAGGCGCAATGGCATCGCACACCTTCAGGTAGTCAGTGACAATCGGATTTCCGACTTAACGGGCTTACCGACTTCGGAAGAACTTTTCTTGAACGGTTCGGTGCCTCTGCGTAGAACACCGCTGCCTATTCCCATCTATCCCTGTTCGAAGGCGGAATAGCTTGCGCGATTCGAGTGACTTGCGACAGGGCCGTTCTCCTGGGAGGACGGCCCTGTTCTTTTCGCGACCTTTTACTGCAACACGGTTCCACAGCTGCAAAAATACAATCATGGTAGCGTTGTCTCCGGGCCGCATGCCGGGGCGAACGAGATGCAGCCCTTGACGTAATCAAATACAGGGGGCGGGGTCAAAATTAAATCGCGGGGGAACTGCCTTTTTCGCTCTTTTTCACTAGCTTGTAACAAATCGCGAGCGGAACAATTCCGCGCACGCCGAAAGAACAATCGATTAAACGCCACCACCAGGGAATCTGCCGAATCGCGCCGAAAAGCAGGGCGTAGGGAATTACGAGGACGCAGCCGATCATC
>DASYTB010000059.1:0-1569 GCA_036002705.1 Verrucomicrobiia bacterium | reverse complement strand
TCGTCATCGCGGGCATCAAAGGCGAGATGCCTTCGTTCGGGAAGAAATTGCACGATTCCGACGTCAGCGACCTGACAGCCTATCTGCGTACCTTGCACTGAAAGTTCTTCGTGCCGCAGAACCCAAGCAGAACAAACGCCGTGAACAGTGAATCAATCCAGTGCGCGTGGCGCGGTGGCGGCAACTTACTTCGGTTCGTCCCGAACCTTCAAAACGATCTTCCCGCGGGCATGACCGGTGCCGGCCTTCGCTTCGGCCTTGGCCGCGTCAGCAAGCGGAAAAGTCTCGGAAACGACGACCTTGATTTTCTTTTCATCGATCAGCTTTCCGATTTCGGCCAACTGACCTCCTTTCGATTCGACCTCGAGCGCGACGCCGCGAATCCCATACTTGTCCAGCTGCGCCTGATCGACGCGCCCAACAAGAGTCACCAGAATTCCGCCTTTCTTCACGATTGGATAAGATCGCGCCAGCGTTTCGCCGCCCACGCCGTCAACGACCACGTCCACTGTCTTCGCTATCTCCTCAAATTTTTGCGTCTTATAATCGATTGGAACATCCGCCCCCAGTTGCTTGAGGAAATCCAGATTGGCAGTCGAAGCGGTGGCGTAGACTTTTGCGCCGCGAAGTTTGGCGATGGGAATCGCGAACATCCCGACCCCGCCTGACCCTCCTTGAATTAAGACCGTCTGGCCTGATTGAAGGTTAGCCTTGTCTACGACCGCCTGCCATGCCGTTAAAGCCACACTCGGGACGGCGGCCGCTTCGGCAAAACCAAGCGTGGCGGGCTTTGCTGAGACCTGGTGCTCTTTCGCCAGCGCATATTCAGCGTAGCCGCCTCCGGTTGGAATTGAAATAAACGCGTAAACCGGGTCGCCCGGCTTAAACTTGGTAACTTTGCCGCCCACCTTTTCGACAATGCCAGCAATGTCATAGCCCGGAATCCAAGGCAGCTGCATATTGAAAACTTTCGCGTAGTTGCCCGTGCGCAGGACGTCATCGAATGAATTCACTCCGGCGGCGAAGACCTTGACGAGCACTTCATCGTCTTTCGGCTCCGGCACCGGCGCGTCCTCGAGTTTCAACACCTCCGGTCCGCCGTACTGATGGATGACAACGGCTTTCATCGTCGCGCCGGATAATACGGCTCCAGGAAAAGCCACCATCATTCCCACAAGACCGCCGCGCCTAACGAACCTCGTCCACCACTCTGATGATATCATAACTTAATCTCCGGCTGATTCTGAAACGACGCGCACGGCTTGGTCGAGAGTTTTTTCCCTTTGCTGTTCGCTTTGCGATGGGCCACCGCCCCGGCATCTTCTTCCAAATATTTCTCAACCGGAGTCGGCGGACTCGAGGATCACTTCCATCCGGGCTGTCAGATTACGGAAATTCGGGCTGCTCAAAACAAGGAAGCAGGTCGTCTTGGGAGGCTCTTTCGTTCTCCTTGACAGCTTAGGAGAGCGGGTTATTCTCCTAAGAGATTTAGGAGACCGCGAATCATGAGTGAAGAAGCGCAACTGCTACCTGGCACGCTCGATCTGCTCGTCCTCAAAGCTGCTTCGC
>DASYTB010000058.1:0-2761 GCA_036002705.1 Verrucomicrobiia bacterium | reverse complement strand
TCCGGCCATCTTTAGTTTCGATGACCACCGTTTCGTAGCCTTCCCGGATTTCTCCGCTTGGGTTCACGATGTTCATCAACATCGATTCGAGATCATCGCGCTTGTAGCTGGTAAGGTCGGGCCCGATTTGGCCGCCCTTCCCAAAAAGGGTGTGGCAGGTGCTGCAGGCCAGATTGAAGTGCTTGAATCCTTCAAAGGGATCGCCGTTGCCAGATTGGATGATCTTCTCCAGGTCCTTCATTCGCGAATCGACTGCGGCTTTATCGAAATTCACTTTCGGGCCGAAGACCTGATCGACCGTTGAAGCCAGCGATTCATCGAGGCGCAGTTTGTCCACGATCTCCCCCGGCACCGATTTCGCCGGCACGTCGGCCTGTTCCACCGCTTTGACCAGTAACGAGGCCCAAACGCGGCGACTCGCCAGCAGATTGAAAGCAGCGAGTTTTGCATCCGCGGGCAAGGACTCCATCAAAGGGATGATCTCGGACGCGATCTTTGGGTCGTCATAAATTTGCAGCGCGGAAATGGCTTCCTTGCGGAGCGCGGGATCGCTTTCATGTTTCGCGATTTCAACCAGCGGCGAAGCCGCCTCGGGGTAACTGACATCGCCGAAGACCTGGATCAGTTGAATTCGCTTTGGCTTCGGCGTCGAGGGATCGTTCACCAGCTTCAGCGCTTCGGGCAAAACGGTTCGATTTCCGCGCCGCAATGCCAGGGCCATGCTCTCTCCGCCCAGTTGCGCGATAGCGTCCTGCAGTTCGGGCGGGATCACGCCGAGCGAACGGCCTTTGAAGGCATCCTCAAAAGCGTTGAGGAGAAGCTTCGCATCGGCGCGCTGCGGAGCGAGCCGCAAAAGACGGGCGCAGGCCAGCAAATCGGGTTGCGTGCCAGCCATGGCGTAGCGTTTCATCAAACGATCGAGAATCGTCGTGCGAACAATCTTATAATTCCATAAAGTCGGATCGTTAAAAAGAGTCAAAACCACTTCACGATCGGATTCGGCCTTGGATTCAATCGCCCACCAAAGCTGGAGAGGGAGATGAACATCGTTCGCATCTTCGTCGCGCGCGAGGAGATTTCGCGCGAGGGGCAGACCCTGGGGGGCGGGAAGGAGTTTGGCGGTGCTGGCAAGCTGGCTGCGCACTTCGACGTTCGGTTCCGAGAGCGCGAGGCGCTGAACCTTTTCGTTGATGCTTTGCGTCAGATGATTTTCGTCGCCGAGCAGACGAATAGTCCAAAGACGGACAAAAGAGTCTTTGTGATCAAGCAGAGCGAGGGCCATGGCGTCGTCCAAACCGCCCGAGAGGTGAGAAGCCCAGAGAGCTTCAAGCGCGAGCTGGCCTGAGCTTTCCAGACAAAGCTGATGGAAGACTGGCGCGAAATTCTTATCGTGACGGTCGCCAATCAGCCGTAGCGCGGTTTGGCGCGTCCAGCGATTCGAACTGCGCAAGAGACTGGCGAGCTGCTGGCCCGTGGCCTGACTCCAGTCGAATTTTGGCGGCGGGGCTGCGTCTTTCTTTTTCAGCCGATAAATGCGGCCGTTGGATTTGTCGATGTTGCCTTCGTAGTTGTGGGTATGAGTTACCTGGCGGTCGTACCAATCCGCCACATAGATTGCGCCGTCGGGACCCACCTTGATGTCCACGGGGCGGAAATATTTGTCCGAACTCGTCACGGCGTATCCGAGATCATGCGTTTTGAAGGACGATCCGTCCGATTCGATATGGCTCAGCACAATGCGGCCCTGGAGCGGTTCGGCGCCGAATAGTTCGCCGTCATATTTTTCAGGAAACGCTCCTCCGCCATAGAGGACGAATGTATGGGTAAACCGCTGCACGGCATTGTGCGGCATCTGTTTGAAATATCCGAAGGCATACGGGTTCGAGAGCGGCCCATGTTTTTCGAAGCCCTTCTGCAAATAGCCACCCTGCGGATAATAAAAACCGCGGGTGTCGCCGCCGTTGTGCCCGGAAAAGATCCGCGCTTTGTCATCCATCTCCAGGCCAAACGCGTTCCCGCCGCCTTCCGCGAAAACCTCGAACCGGCGGGTCTCGGGATGATAGCGCCAGATCGCCTGCCCCATAATTCGCGCAATCGGTTTTTCGTCTAAACCGGGACGGATAATGTTCGCCGTAACTGTGCTTCCGTGGCAGCCATAAAGCCACCCATCCGGTCCCCAACGCAAGCTGTTGGCGACCGAATGGGTGTCCTCAAGACCAAAGCCGGCGAGATGGACGATAGGATCGGAATCGACGATATCGTCGTGATTCGTATCGGAGAAGAACACCAGATAGGGCGGATTTAATACCCAGACGCCTCCGCGCCCATGAGCAATCGAAGTGGCGATGCTTAGCCCCTCGATAAACGTGGTGTGCTTGTCGAATTTGCCATCTCCGTCCGTGTCCTCGTGAATGGTGATTTTATCTTCGCCCTTGAAATGATGCGGGGGCGGCGGAGGCACCTTGTCGTACACCGCCCGCCACCAGTTATCCCGGCTGACCAGCGTTAGGCCCGCCGGCGCCGGATACTGAATATATTGCACCACCCAAAGACGCCCGCGTTCATCCCAGCTCAATTGCAGCGGCTGGCGCACGATCGGTTCGGCAAGAACCTGTTCCAATTCCAGGTCATCAAAAACAGTGAAGCTGCGCGCCGCATCGGAGGGGCGGAGCGGGCCGGCCTCGCCCGGTTTCACATAATTATCCGCCGCGGATTTGTTTTTCGGATTCTCCGGGTCTTTCGAAAAACGGAAGGGCTGCCC
>DASYTB010000057.1:0-3922 GCA_036002705.1 Verrucomicrobiia bacterium | reverse complement strand
GCAGACACGGTCGGGCTTCGCATGGGGACCCTGGTTCAAACGCGTCCTACCGCTGACCGGTGGCACGGGAGCCACCCTTTTCCTGATGAACGCGGATGTTATCTTCGTTCAAATCCATTTTGCGGATCTCGCGCGATTCTATTCAGCCGTTGCCGTAGTTGGCGTCGGCCTGGTCACGTTCACGACGCCGATGGCAGCGGTGATGTTTCCCAAGCTCGTGCGCAGCGCGGCCCAGGAGCAACGCTCAAATGCATTGATTTTGGCCTTGGGCGGCACGCTGGTGATGGGAATCTTGGGCGCGACGCTCTGCGGTGTCTTTCCGTGGTTACCGATCCGCGTCATGTATTTTAATAAGCCGGAACTTTGGGTGTCGGCTCAGCTCGTCCCGTGGTTTATGTGGGCGATGCTGCCGGTGACGGTCGCGAATGTCCTGATCAGTAACCTGCTGGCAAAACATCGTTTCAAGGTAGTAGTGCCGCTCGTCTTGCTTGCGATTGGCTATGGCCTCACCCTCAATAGCTATTTGAACCATTCCGCGGGCCTTGAACACTTCACCGCGTTCAAGGGAGTCATTCTTCGCCTGGGTATTTTCAGTTCATTGCTGCTGGCGGTGGCTGCGGTCTTTACCTTTAGTGAAAGGGCGACCAATCCCGCAAAGGATGCATCCGATATCTCTCGAAATAGTCAAAATGTCGCGTGAAAGGTCGAACCGGGAGTCCACCAAAGAAAGCTCCGAGTTATCACATCCGCAATTGCGGCAAATGGCGTGATGACGATTTTAACGGACAGATCGCTCGAACTTTTGTAAACCGGCGGCGAATGAGTTCCTAAATCTCTGGCCTTCATCGACCAGGTCAAAACTCCGCGTCTCGGGCTTGAGACGGATGTAGGAACTCCTTGAATCATGTTCCGGAGGTTCGCTCCGAGATTCGATTGGGACCAATTCACCATCCTGTTCACTTTTTGGCCTCTCGAAGGACGGTTTTTTACCAGCTTCGATCCGCCCGTCGTTTTTTAATAAAAGATAGCGACGCCGGACGACATCGTCACCGGTGGCCGAAAGTTCATCGTATTCGACCAGGGAATCGGATTGCGCAAGCATTCGGGAAACAATCAGCGGCGAAATGGGGCGCTGGTTCATTGAATCCGGACCAATCCGCCGACCAGAGATAGCCCGTAATACCTGAAGTGCCGCAGCCAGACCCGAAAAAAAAAGCAAAGAAGCGGTCAAGATAATGAAACAAATCGGGCCAAGGGCCTCGAACGCCGCGCAATAAATTCGGAAAACATTTCGAACCGACTGTGCGCATCGAGCGTAAAACAGACGCGGAATATTTAGTTTAGGATTCAGAAAAATCTTATTCTGAATGCTCCGAATAATTTTTTTCGGCCTGCGTCTTGCTTAATGCCCCGCGTGAACGAAATTGCTTTCACCCCGCGAGCGATGAAAACCGTTTTGAAAGACGTGAACACTGGTTTGCTCTTCCGGAATATGGACGAATGGACGTCCCGTCTGGAAGAGGCGGCGGGTTTTCGCGATACGCTCACGGCCCTCAAATTTTGCCAGCGAAATAACCTCATTGGCGTGTCGGTCGTGCATGCCTATAGCGACGGCTCGCCTCATCGCGTCGTTGGTTTTCATCGCCGGTTCGCCGGCCGTAACGCTTCCGCGCCGGAGGTTCCTCTGAATGGAATTGCGGGGAGCGAGCAGACCCTTCCCTGAGAGACTTTCTCTCTCAATTCTCAGACCTGCGAGCGCAAACGCCTTCTCTCGCGCAGGTACTCGATCACTGCCGGCATAATCGAGATCAAAACGATTGCGATGACGACCGCCGAAAAATTCTTCTTCACGATCTCCAGCCCGCCGAAAAAATAACCGGCCAGAGTCACGGAGAGCACCCAGAGAAACGCGGCGAATACGCTGAAGGACAAAAACCGGCCATAGTTCATTCGACCTAACCCCGCCACGAAGGGCGTAAAGGTCCGCACGATCGGGACGAACCGTGCGATAATGATCGTCTTGCCGCCATATCGCTCATAAAACTCATGGGTGCGGTCCAAGTGCTTGCGGTTCAACCACCTTGCTTCACCTCGAAATACTTTAGGCCCGACGAAATACCCGATCCAGTAATTGACGTTATCCCCGCAAAGCGCCGCTAGGATCAGCGCTCCCATCGCGATGAAAAGATTCAAAGCGCCCGCTCCCGCCAGCGCCCCAATCGTGAAAAGCAACGAATCACCCGGCAAAACCGGCGTCACCACAAGCCCCGTTTCGCAGAAAACAATCACGAACAGAATTGCATAAATCCAAACGCCATACTCCGGAACAAGATCCTTCAAATACTTGTCCAAGTGCAGCACGATATCGATGAACTTGCGGATCAATTCCATAGCGGGCGCTTAATTAACAGCCGATCTTCCGCCTCGCGAGCAAAAAGCTCCGTCTCGCGGGAGGGTAGTACGACTTCCACGGCGTCCCATTTGTCGTTCCGCGCGGCGCAATTTCGTTGCGAGATTCTGCCCTGCGGGAAGGGATTTCGTTTGCCGTTATCTCTCCATCCTACGCTTGAGCGTACAATTCGTGGATCAAGCCCGTAATCGCTCGGCGTCGCCCTTGCCCAGCTTTTCGATCAGCGGACCAATTCAAGCTCCTGGCGACTGTTCTGATCTGGTCCCACCGCGATTTCAGCCGGACGATCCGCGCAGATGATCTGGAGACGTGTCCGCCAGCCTGAATGAATCCTAGAGGTAATTGGGCAAGCCAACGCGATAAACCGGCTTTCCTTGCCCTGATGACTTATAGTAATCTCATAACGAACGTCAATGCGCCTCACCAAAGCTCATTTCCAATCCTTCCTCATCCTCTTTGCTTTGTTCGCGACCCTGAATTTGGTGCTGGTCACGGTCAATCAGACGTTTGCCCGAGGAGTTCTAACCGCCGCAGGCACAGTATTGGGACCAATGACTGGTGCCCTCAGCCGGAACTTTCAGGATTGCTGTCTGAAATTTTCCATCCAATTAATTCCTTACTTTGTTCCGTTCCCCGCAATTGCTGCCTTATCGCAGATCAGGAGAAAGCCAGGGCGAGCTGCGTCCGCCGATCGTGTTCGTCTCAGCATTTGGACCCTGTGCTGGTTTGGGTGGTTTTTCGGAGGAATCGTCTCCTTCGCTCATGCGTTAAGCTGATTTTGGCTCCCCAAACTTCGGCCACCCAATCGCCTGGAATTTGTAGCAGACGACGCCGGGAGTCTCTGATTCAATCGCCTCAAGAAAACGCAATGCCAGCCCAACCATCCAAAGTTTCGCCGCCGGAAAAACCTGCGGTCTTGAGCCAAACTCAGAGACGTTTTCTATACGTCACGGCTGCCATTACCGGGGCTGCGATCCTGATTATCGAGATTCTCGGCGCGAAGATGCTTTCGCCCTACGTCGGCACTTCTCATTTTGTCTGGACCGCCCAAATCGCCGTCACGCTCATCTCTCTCGCGATTGGATACTATTTTGGTGGCTGGCTGGTGGATCGTTCGCCGAGGCTGAGCCGTCTCTATTTTTGCATCACCGCCGCGGCCATTTATCTGGGGCTAAGTGTTTTGGTGGTCGGTGACGTGGCCTACGCCTTCCTCTCGCTGAACCTGGCCATGGGCGCGCTCGTTTCCTCTGCGGTCTTGTATTTCATTCCACTCACGCTCCTCGCGGCCGTCGGTCCCTTCTTGATCCGGGTGCTCGCCCTTTCCTTCAGCGGCATCGGGCAGCAAATTGGCCGCTTATCAGCCATCAGCACTCTGGGAAGCGTTTTTGGAACGATTCTGATTGGTTACGTGCTTATCCCATTCCTTCCAAATTCGGTGACGATGTTCATCACGGCCGGCATCTTGAGCGCAATATCGGTTCTTTATTTCGCCATTTGGAATCGAACCAAGGT
>DASYTB010000056.1:0-2943 GCA_036002705.1 Verrucomicrobiia bacterium | reverse complement strand
CGAAAAGCAGCTCGGCCCAGAATAACCTGGGAAACGCCCTGGCCCGAAAAGGTGAATACGGGGAGGCAGTGGTCCATTTTGAAAGCGCTCTCCAGGTCAAGCCGGATTATGTCGAGGCTCAACAAAACCTTGCGACCTCTTATTATTTGCTTGGCCGCATGGACGAAGCGACCAGGCAATTCGAGGCTATTTTAAAGGCGCATCCGGACTTTGAACCGGCTCGAAAAGGTTTGGCCAGAGTAATGCAACGCGATGCAGGCTCTGCCAATCCTTAGGCGCCGAATCGCCGAGTCGTGAGTTCTTATAGGTCGCGGACATAAAGATTCATGAACTCAACCGCCGTTCCGGTATCCCGTAAACCAAGCGAGTTGCTCTGGGGAGCTTCGCTGGAAATGGCAACCCGCCCCACCTCCTTGTCGTTGCGCTTAACGGTAATCGCGCGCCCCTTCGCCGTGATCGTGTAGCGCTGGTACTTACCGGCTTCCGCGTCGGGCAGCTTGATCTCGGTCCCGCGAAACTCAATTGTTGCCGGCGTGGCATCTCTCGCGTTTTTAGCAGGACGGCAGTCGATGATGAATTCCGCGTCACCAAACTCTTTATCGGACCTGAGCGTGGCACCAAGGTCGGCGCTACCGTCCCGGATGTGAAGACGTTCATCACGAACCTGCCATCTGGTCTCTGTCGCGGCGTTTGTTTTCCATCCGCGCAGATCGAGGCCAGTGAATAAAGCACGCCATCCAAGGTCGATTGGCGCGCTCAACTCGGGCGGAGCCCCGGTGGAGGGAAGCTCCTTGATGCGGATATTGCGGAAGTCCACGGGCGCGCCTTCAGATTCGAGTGCGAGATAGCCCTTCCGATAATTACAATCTTCGCCGCCGGAAACCTCCTTGCCATTCACAGAAAGACGGAGCACGCCGTTGGTGCAAACAATCCGGTAGTGGTTCCATTCAGGAAAACCTTTGCTTCGCTCTTCCGATGGAAAGCTGCGCTCGCCATTGTGACGCCCGAACGGCTTCATGGACGCGCCATGGATCGGGAAGACATCGCCGTGAGTGGTGTACCATTCGTTTTTCCCTTTAGCGTTGTAACCGTGGTCCAACACCTGCACTTCGATCCCGCGCAGAAATGGAACGCCGGGCGCGGCGATGGGCGTGCCCCAAATGAAAACCCCCGAGTTTCCGCCGCTTACCAGGTGCCGCCACTCGACTTCAAGAATGAAGTTTTCGTATTGCCGCGCCGTCCGGATCGCCCCGGTTGGGTGTCCAGTGCAATGAATCATCCCATCGCGAACGCTCCATGTTTCCGGCGCGCAATTCGCGTTCACCCAGCCGGTCAAATCCTGGCCGTTGAAGAGAGGGACGAAACCGTCGTCATCCGCGCCAGAGATTACCGGGACGAACGCGCAAAGCAGTATTCCAAGAAAGAAAGAGGATTTCACAACCCGAGAATGGCAGATTAGCGCCTCTTTGGCCATGCTCTTCCCTCGTTGCCTCATTGCGTCGGGCCGGGCAAACGCGGCAAAAGCCGGCCGCCTTATGGATTATTGCTCCAAAGTTCCGGGTGAGGCTGGTTATCGATATTCCATCGGCTGCGACGCGCGTCGCTTTTTTCCAGCCAAACCTCTTGTTTGTTGTACTCCACATGAACATCGCAGAAGACAACATTTGCCCCCTGCGTGTGGCGAGGCGTTTTGAAGTCGGCGAGCAGGTTTATTGGGCTGTAGTTCATGTGGGGGTCAGAAACGGGCTGGTAATCCGCAATGGCAATCATGTCGCTGGGCGTACAGACCTTACTCTCGGAGGCCAGGCCCGAGGCCGTGTTCACAGGTATCAGCCCGAAAGAATCCTGCATCGTGCCGCCGAGCCCAAGATTTGCCTGACTCGATCCGTAGGAAGCACAGCCGGAAAGATTATAACCGTAACTCGGATTGGGCCCTCCGTCCGGAGGACCCGTCCGAGGAATCCCATTGGTCCAGCGGGAAACCCCGGTATTGGCTGGGCAATTGAACACGTCGGCAACGTTCTTGGTATACGTAACCAGCTTGTTATCCCATCCAATGATGTGATTTTTGCTCATTTCCACGAACACGGGATATTTCTGGTAATCCGCCGCATACAGGCTGAGCGCCAGGCCAATCTGCCGGAGATTGCCCTTGCAGACGGCATTTCGCCCGTTCCCTTGCGCGTTGCTGAGAGCAGGCACAAGGAGCGTGGCAAGAATGGCAATGATGCCGATAACTACGAGTAATTCAATAAGAGTGAAGCCGCGTCTCATCTTCATGTGCCCAATGTCAGCGAAGCCGACCACAATTCTTTAGTACAGGCAATAGGCACTTTGAGCGCACACCCCAACCTGGCGAAAGGCTTTTGCAACCCAAAGTCACCGCCGAAACCTACTCGAACTCACTGGCGGGTTCAAATTCGAACGTCGGAAGCGGCCGAGCCGAAACGGGGTATTCGTAATCGAGGCTACTCTTTCAGCTCCCGGATCCAAATATTTCGAAAACGAACCGGATTCCCATGATCCTGAAGAACCAGTGGCCCTTTTTCGGCGATATCGTTGTAAGTCGCTGCCGTTGTGGCGCCACCCTTCACCGGCACATGATCCTGAACCAGCACTCCATTGTGCAGCACCGTGAAGGACCCTGGAGTCACCTTCCCATCAGTTTTCTTCGGTGGGTGAAAAACAATGTCGTACCTCTGCCATTCGCCCGGCTTTCGCGAGGCATTCACCAGCGGCGCAAAATTTCCGTAGAACGCGCCGGCCTGGCCGTTGAAATAAGTCTTATTGTTGTACGAATCGAGGACCTGGATTTCGTAACGTCCCTCGAGGTACACGCCGCTGTTTCCGCGCCCTTGTCCTTCCCCTTTGACTTCTTCCGGCGTCGCCCATTCCACGTGCAATTGCACCGGGCCGAACTCCTCTTTGGTCCGAATACTTCCG
>DASYTB010000055.1:0-8812 GCA_036002705.1 Verrucomicrobiia bacterium | reverse complement strand
AAAGTGGATCTGTTCGAAATAATCTGGCCGGGCAGCGCAACACAAACCCTTCAGCCATTACTCGACCAGTTTGTTACCGTGACCGAGCAATAGCTCCCCCTCCAGTGTAGCGGCGCCTCGTGAGAGCGCCGCATTTTGCGGGTTTGGAATGAGATCGGAATCGGAGTTGACGCCTATTTGCGAAGAGGGCGCGCGGAGCTGAAACGAGGTCAACAGTGAAACCGTATCAGTTTCTATGGTTGCCGTGCTTGCTATTCCCCACCTCCTGCGAGTAAAGTTCCGAATCACAATTGACCCAAAGTCCGCATGAAAAACGCTGCTTTATTTATCGCCGCGGTCCTCGCCGCGCCCGTTCTCGCGACGCGAGCCGACGACAAAGTTGATTTCGCCAAAAGCATTCAGCCGATTCTCGAAAAACGATGCATCGAGTGCCACGGCCCCAAAAAGCAAAAGGGCGACCTGCGTCTCGACAGCAAGGACGCCGCGCTGAAGGGCGGCAAGGACGCCAAGGCGATTGTTCCTGAAAAATTGAGTGACAGCGATATGGTCCGGCGCATTTCGCTGCCGCCTGGCGATGATGACATCATGCCGCCCAAGGGCGACCCGTTGACCAAGGACCAGATTGAATTAATTAAGAAATGGATTAGCGAAGGCGCGGAATGGCCTCAAGGCCTGGTCCTAGGGGGCGAAAGCGAAAAGAAGGAAGAAGGCAAACCCTCCGGAACGGGCAAAGCAACAGCCTCTTCAAAAAAGCAAAAGGCGCCCGGCCAGGAATTCGCGAATTTAACACCGACCAAAGACACGGCTGCGGAACAGGAAGCGATCAAGAAGCTCGGCGTCCTTGGAATCTCGGTGCGTCCAATCGCGCAGAATCTCCAATGGAAAGAGGCGACGGTCCGTCCGCAAGATACGAACAAGACGTCTGAAGCCATTGCGCTCCTCAAGGATATTCCAAGCCTGGTTGATCTCAATCTGGCGAAGCTGAATCTGAAGGACGATGATCTGAAGAGTATTTCCAGCCTCTCGAACCTCCAACGGTTGCACCTTGAGAATAATCCGGTCACGGACGCCGGTTTGGCGAATCTCAAAGGATTGACGAATCTCGAATACTTGAATCTCTACAACACCCAGGTCGGCGACGCCGGAATCGAAAACCTGAAGGGAATGAAAAACCTGATGGCGCTCTATCTTTGGCAAAGCAAGGTGACCGATGACGGGGCGGCCAAACTCAAAAAAGAGTTGCCTGAGGCCATGATTAATCGCGGCGAAGAATTGAAGCTCATGGCCAAAGTCGAAGAAAAGAAAGAGGAGAAGAAGGACGGCAAATCCGACGAAAAGAAGGATGAGGCCAAGAAAGAGAAGAAGGACGAAAAAGCCGAACCCAAGAAAGAAGAAAAGAAAGAGGACAAAGCCGCCGAAGCGAAAAAGGAAGATAACGATTCCAAGAAGGAAGAGAAAAAGAGCGACGACAAGAAGTCCGATGAGAAGAAGCCGGACGAGAAAAAAGCTGATGAGGCCAAAAAAGCCGATGAAAAGAAGGCGGGGCAATAGAAGTGGAAGGAAAGCCTGAAAGTGTTCCAGAGAGCAACCTGCCAAACCCAAGCGATGCCCTTTTCAAGGAAACCTTCAGCGACTTACCGTCCTGCCGAAGCTTCATCGAGAGCACGCGCCCGGATCTTCATAAGGAAGACACCGAACATCGGCGTTTAATCTTCGAAGTTTGGTTTTGAGTTGGCGGTCCAGAAACTCCCGAATTCTTCGCAGCTCTTCCGGCCGTCAGTTGCGAATTAAGAGCTTTGTCAAGACGTCAGTCTCGTTCATTCCTGGGCAAGGATTCCAAGCGGGATGAATACGCAAAGAATCTTTGCATCCCCGGCCCCAACTGGCTCCCAATAAATAATGTGCCGAGGCCCCCTTCGGTAAATGCCGATCGCACAAGTTTTTGAATCTTGTCCTCAGCGCGCACTCTTCCCCTCGGGGTCGCCGCCTGAGCCTGAAATCAAGCCGCGGCGGCTTCTCCGACTTGATACCGAACAAAGCGGCGGATCGACAACTCGTCACCAATTTGTTTTCCGACGTTGGCCACGTGCTCGCGCACGGTAATTTCGGAATTCTTTTTCACGAATCCCTGGTCAAGCAGGCAGACGGTCTGAAAGATTTTCTCGAGCTTGCCTTCGACAATCTTGGCGATGGCCTGGGGTGGTTTGTCCTTCACTTGCTCGGCGGCAATTTCCTTTTCTTTGGCGATGAAGGCCGGATCAACCTGCTCGCGTGAAACGGCTGTTGGGCTCGCCGCCGCGATTTGCAGCGTGATATCCCGGACCAAGTCACGAAACGTGTCACTCGAAGTGGTGCTTTCTTTTCCCGCGCCGACTTCCACAAGCACGCCGACTTTCGCGCCGGTATGAATGTAGGCGGCGATCAAACCGTTGCCGGAAACTTCCAGCCGCGAATGACGGGCGATCTTGATGTTCTCGCCGATTTTCGCGACTTGCGCGGTGCGGAGTGCTTCGAGGTCCGCTTTTGGATCAACGGCCAACTGTTTAGCCACGTCATCGCAAAAGGCACGGAAGGATTCGTTCTTGGCGACGAAATCCGTCTCGCAATTGACTTCGACGATGACGCCGAGACGTCCGCCGGGCTGGATGTATTGGGCGATCACGCCCTCGCGCGCCTCGCGGCCCGCTTTTTTGGCGGCGCTCGCCACGCCTTTTTTCCGGAGAATATCAACCGCGGCGGTCAAATCACCGTTCGATTCGCCCAACGCCTTTTTGCAATCCATCAAACCCGCGTTGGTCATTTCGCGCAGTTTGCCCACCAGAGCTGCTGTAATTTCTGCCATAAAAATGAAAGTCCTGGCCCGCGCTGTGCAAGCGCGGGCGAATCTCCTTAAAGGGTTTGGTAGTTAGGCCGGAACGGGCGCGGCTTGCGCGGCTTCGACCGGCTGAGCGGCCGGCTCGGTCGGCGCGGCTTCCGGAGCCGAAGCCTGCTCGGGCTGTTCCCCAGCCGCCGGCGCCTCTTTGCGGCGAGCATACTTGGCGTCGTACTCGGCCTTGGCGTTCGCAATGGTCTGAGTGACGACCTGAAGCACGAGACGGACGGACCGAATCGCATCGTCATTTCCCGCGATCGGGTGATCTACTAAATCGGGATCACAATTCGTATCGACCAGCGCGACAATCGGAATTTTGAGCCGGCGGGCTTCCGCGACCGCGTTATGCTCGCGTTTGACGTCGATGACGAACATCGCCGCGGGCTGGGAATCCAACGCGCGAATACCGTCCAGATTCTTAAAAAGACGCGCGCCTTCGCGGCGAATGGCGGATTGCTCCTGTTTCACATAAATGTTGATGGAGCCATCGGTTTCCATCTTTTCAATTTCACGAAGCCGCCCCAGCGAACGACGGATGGTTTGCAGGTTTGTGAGCGTGCCGCCGAGCCAGCGCTCGGTGACAAACATCTGGCCGCAAGCCTTGGCTGAATCCTTGATCGCCTCTTGCGCCTGCTTTTTGGTGCCGACGAAAAGAATTTTCCCACCCTTGTTCACCGTTTTGGAAAGAAACTCACACGCCCCCTCGAGACCGGTGAGCGTTTTGCTCAAGTCGATGATGTGAATGCCGTTGCGCGCATCGAAAATGAACCGTTTCATTTTCGGGTTCCAGCGCTTGGTCTGATGACCAAAATGAACGCCTGCTTCCAGTAACTCTTTAACTCCGATACTTAACGTCACAATTTTCCTTTGTTAAAAGCCCGCCCTTGCGGCGAACCATCCCGCGGAACACGGGATTAGCTTGAATGTTATTATGGCCGCCCGGTCTCCCACGAGATCGGATTTAATGGCCGTTGTCCTCCTCGCACCGGCGGAGCGGTGAAAAAAGGAACGGAAATATAGCAGGGCTTACCGGGCAGCGCCAATGGTTTCTACACCGATTTACGCACAACGCTGGCGTGGTGCTGGATCTCTTGTCCCTCTGTTGACTCGACCGCGCGCAAGCCGTTATTGTGGCTTATGGACAAGGAAGAGATGCACACACTATTCACCGCTTACTTGAGATGTTGACGAACTCCGCCAGTCCAAAGTCCGACGCGGTGAACATCCTGATGGTGGATGATTCTCCGGACAAGCTTCTGGCGATGGAAAGTGTGCTGGCGGATCTCGGTCAGAATCTGGTGAAGGTGAACAGCGGCGAGGAAGCGCTCCGGATATTATTGAAACAGGAGTTCGCGCTCATTCTCCTGGACGTCAACATGCCGCGAATGGATGGTTTCGAGACCGCGCAAATGATCCGCAGGCGCAGGTCGCTGGAACATATTCCGATCATTTTTGTGACGGCCCTGAGCACGACGGACGCGGACGTTTTCAAGGGATATCAATTCGGCGCCGTGGACTACATCCTGACACCCTTCGTGCCGGAGATTCTGAAGACGAAGGTGGGCGTGTTTATCGAACTTTGGAAGCAACGGCGTGAGTTGCAGGCGCGAGCCGAAACACTCAAACAGCTCAATGAGAGCCTGGAGGCACGGGCCCAACAACTGAGCGCGGTCAACCATGAATTGGAAAGTTTCTGCTACACCATTGCCCATGACTTGCGGGCGCCGCTGCGGGCGGTCGAGGGACTGACGAGCATTCTGCTCGACGAGTACACGGATAAACTGGATGACTCGGCCAAAGAGTATGGCGAGCGTATTTGCGGGGCGGCCGCGCGGATGGACCAAATGATCCAGGAACTCCTGTCTTACAGCCGGCTTACCTTGATGGAGTTTGAAGCGCAACCAATTCGGCTCTCGCGCCTGTTGAAAGACGCGGTCTCGCAAGTCGCGTGGAACCTCGAGCAGAAGAAAACGGTTCTGACCATCAAGCGCTCCCGGCATCAGGTGCTGGGGCACTATGCGGTGCTCGTCCAAGTTGTGGTGAATCTTCTCACAAACGCGGTCAAATTTGTCGCATCGGACGCCGTTCCTACGGTAACAATCCGGGACGAACTAAACGGCGATTTCGTGCGTGTTTGGGTCGAAGACAACGGGATCGGAATCGCGCCGGAACATCAGCAGCGGATTTTTCGAGTGTTTGAACGGCTGCATGCGCGCGAGACCTATTCCGGAACCGGAATTGGCCTGGCAATTGTGGGGAAGGCGATCACGCGTATGAATGGCCGCGTGGGAGTGGAATCGGAACTCGGCAAAGGAAGCCGATTTTGGTTTGAGCTGCCCGTATATATTCCAGCAGACGACGACAAGGTGCTGGAAAAAGAGGACGAGGAGGACCGCGGCGCAAGCGATCGGGATCCGGGAATAGGTGCGGCAGCAAGCTGATCTTCCTATGACTGCCGGGCGCTTAAGGCTGGCTTTGAAGCGAAGGTCTGCTCTGTTGCGGAAGTGATTGCATTTCCACCTGCCCGCCAACCGCCCTATTCAACTCGTACTGCGCTTTGTTGTACTCCGCGAGGACCGTGACGTACGCGGACCGCGCTTGCGTGAGCGCCTGCTGCGCCTGGAGGTCTTCGAGGACGATTCCGACGCCGAGTTCTTTTCGCTGACGCGTCAGGCGAAACGTTTCGTTAGCTGTATTCAGGTTGCGCTCGGCGAGTTGTATCTGCGCGGATGAGGAACTGACTCGCACGAGGCCAACGACCACCTCGGACACTATCGCATCGTGTAACTTCAAATCGAGAGCCTGAGCCAAGGCAAGCCGCGCTTTGCTCGACTTGATACGTCCGGAATCAAACAAACCGCCGGGACCGATCCTCCAGCTTAGCCCGAAAGTATAATCCCCTTCGGGGCCGAAATTACCTGGTCCGTCATCAGGTCCGCCGCCCAAACCGCCGCCGAAAACCTGGGCTCCAATGGATGGAATCAAGGGGCCATAAACGGTGCCGTTCTTTGCGGCGCGTGAAGCGGCCAACGCGGCCTGACTCTGCTTCAGTTCCGGCCGCGATTTCAAGGCGAGTTCCACCAGAGAATTCATGGCGGCATTTGTCGGGTAGAGCGAGATTGCCTCAAGGCCGGTGGCGCGCGAGGTTAAGGCGACCCTTGGATCCAGATGCAAGGTCTGGGCGAGAGTTACGCCCGCGACTCGCTCGGTTGCCAGCGCCTGCTCAAGCGAAATTCGATACTGCTCCGTCTGCGTTTGGATTCGCAGTTCGTCTCCGCGAAAGGCGATGCCGGTGGCGACGCCTTGATGCAACTGCTGTTGATACTGCCCGGAAACCTGGATGGCCTGCTTGATGACTTCGAGCAGCGCCCTGGCCTTCACGAGATCAAAATATCCTTCGGCGGCACGGAGAATGGCGTCCTGCCGTTGCGTCTCAAGCGCCTGGTCGGACACCTTGACGAGTTGCTTCGCGGCCAGTGAATTGTAGATGGCGTCTCCGAGTGGAATCTGCGCTGAGAGCGTCGCGCCCGGCGAATAGGAGTCGAAATGCGCATCGGAAATCACACCCGATGGAACCGCCTGCGCCAGGCCGTCGCGGCGGTGGTATCCAATCCCCGGCGCAATCCACGGAAAGAATTGTTCAACGGCGCTCTCGCGATTGGCTTCGGCTTCCTTCAGCCGCTCGCGCGCGATTTGAATATCAAGGTTTCGAGCGCCGGCCAATCGCAACGCGGTCACCAGGTCAATCGGATATGTGTTCTCGTTCGTCGTCTGCGCATAACCGAAACGAAGCGCCAGCATCAGCGTCATCGAAGCCAAAACCGTGAGGCGCAACCTGCAGATTGGGTGCTTCATTTCGCCTCCGCGGGAGTGACGGGCTGGCCGTCATTGACCGATTGTTTGCCGAGCAGGATCACCGGTTCTTCCGCCGTAATTCCCTTCACGATCTCGACATTAAGGCCATCATTAAATCCGACCTGCACTGGTGTTTTCTTCGCTTTGCCATCCGCCACTGTGAATACCGAGGTTCCAGCCTTCTCGACCAATACTGCTGTTACCGGCAGAAGTGAAGCATTCTGCTTGCGTTCGAGTTCCAACTCCACGCGGGCATACGCGCCGGGACGAAGTTCGCCCGTTGGATTGGGCAGTTCAATCTCGGCGAGCATTGTTTTCGTGGCGGGGTCCAAAGCATGTGCGAAGCGAGTTACCGAACCAGCAAAAGTTTTCCCCGGCAGTTCTTCCACGATGATCTTCGCCGGCACACCGTTTTTAATGAATGGGACCTCCGATTCGGGCGCGAAGATCTGGACGCGGACGCGGCTGTAATCCATGCATGTAAGCACGGCGGCGCTTTGCGGCGTGCTGCCGGTTGCGGCCGGGATAAAGGCGCCAGGATCTACGAAGCGCGCCGTGACAACACCAGAAAACGGAGCGGTCAGACGCGAGTAATGCAAGAGCGTATGTGTGCGCTCGAGTTTGGCCTTGGCGATTTCCCATTGGCCGCGCAGGTCATCCACCGTCTGAGGCACAACCAGATCAGGTGACTTTTGACGGGCTTCGGCCATACGTTGATAATTCGTCCGCGCCACGTCCGATTCGACAACGTATTGGGCTTGCTCGGCGAGTAATTCAGGAACCTCTATCTCCGCCAGTGGTTGGCCCTCCTTGACTGAATCGCCTTTGTCCACAGTCAGCGTTTTCAAATAACCGGAAACTTTTGCGTAAAGCGTTGCTTCCTGCCACGCCAAGACGCGGAAAGTCGGCAGGCTGATGCTCCGCGCGATCTCGCCGGGCTTAAGGTGAACGATTTGCACGCTGACCGGTGGGGAGGCTTTCTGCGGCGCCTCAACTTTTTCGCGTTCACATCCGCACAACAGGCACAGGAACGCGCCGACGAAAACGCGCGCGATGCGGCGATAAGATTCAGTTCGCATAAGGAAGAGATTGGTTTTTTCTTGCGATCATGTCGTCTCCGCGGCTGAATTTTCCGGGTCGGTAGGATCGAGCGAGGCGGAGCGCCGGTGCGCGCGTGCCTGAACGAGGGCAAAAATCGACGGCAGAACAAGCAGAGTGGCCAAAGTCGCCAAAGCCAGGCCACCGACGACAGCCCGGCCGAGCGGCGCCGTTTGCTGGCCGCCTTCCCCCAACCCGAGTGCCATCGGGAGCATGCCCGCAATCATCGCGGTGCTCGTCATCAGAATTGGGCGCAAACGGCTGCTCGCCCCCTCAATCGCCGCATCGGCGGCCGTAGCGCCGCTAAGACGGCTGCGCTCCGCAAAGGTGACCAGCAAGATGGCATTTGCGACCGCGACGCCAACCGCCATGATCGCGCCCATGAACGACTGGATGTTCAAGGTTGTGCCGGTGGCCCAGAGCATCAGGAGAACTCCGGCCACCGCGGCGGGAGCGGTCGAAACCACGAGGAACGAAAGCTTGAGCGATTGAAAGTTGGCCGCCAAAAGCAGGAAGATGATCGCGACGGCCAGCAGCAGTCCGGTCTGCAAGCCATCAAGCATCTGGCGCAGCGGGATAACCTGGCCACGCATGGCAATGGTTATTCCGGCAGGAGGTTGGCCAGCTTTCTTCAGCGCATCCTCGACCTGGCTGGCCACGCTGCCCAGATCGGCTGCTTCGATATTGGCGGTGAGCGTAACCATCCGCTGCATGTTATAGCGCTCGTATTGGCCAACGGCGCTGCTCTCCGTAACTTTGGCAACATTTCGGAGTAACAAACCCTGGTGGCCCCGCTCCATCACGGGCACATTCTTCACCTGTTCGAGAGAATTCATCCGAGCTTGCGGCACCTGGACCTGCACCTGATAAGCCACGCCGCTATTCGGATCCGCCCAATAGTTCGGCACGACGAACCGGCTCGAGGAAGTGGCCGTCACCAACGCGCGCGACACGTCGGCCATTTTTACTCCCATCAACCCCGCTTTT
>DASYTB010000054.1:0-7315 GCA_036002705.1 Verrucomicrobiia bacterium | reverse complement strand
ACTTTCGCCTCGGCGAATGGCTCCGTGAAGCTTGGGAATCGCAGATGGCCAAACGCGCCGCCGCCCGCGAGCAGTTCCACGAAGAAACCTTCAAGGGCGAGGAAAAAGCCCTCGATAAGAAAGCGAAGGAACTGGAGAAGCAGGCCAGGAAACTTCAGGAGCAAGTGGCCAAGACGGGCGCAACGGATGAAAAAACTTCGGATGGCCAGCCCAATCTCGGCGCGGACCTCCAGCCCGTCCCGGAACCGACCGTGCGCGACTTGAGCGTCCCGCAAGCGAAGGGTGGAAAGACAAAGACCAAACCAAACCCATTCGAAACGCCGGTGGAACCGCCACCAGAGGTGGAAGGCGAAGTGATCAGCGCGCGCGAAATTGCCGCCGCCACCAAAGACGACGTGCTGGGCAAAAACGCGCCAGCGCCCGCCGAAAAGAATGAAAAGAATGGCGCGCCCAAGTCAGGCGAAGAGTCGGATGCGGAAGCCGCCGCGCTCAATGCCGCCGCCCTCCCGAAAACCCGCATCGTCACGAAGAAGAACAAGCCCATCACCGTTGCCTCCACTCCGATCATTGGCAATTACCAGCTCCCCATCATCAATCTCCTGAACATGCCGGACATGACGGTCAAGCCCACCGAGTCCAAGGAAGAGCTGATGGCCAACGCGCGGTTGATGCAGAACACGCTCGCCCAATTTGATATCGAAGTTTCCCTCGGCGACATTACCAAAGGCCCCACGATCACCCGCTACGAATTGCATCCCGCGCCCGGTGTGCGCCTCGAAAAAATCTCAGCCCTGAACAACAACATCGCCGCCGCGCTCAAAGCTGAACGCATTAACATCCTCGCCCCGGTGCCGGGAAAAAGCTCCGTCGGTGTGGAAGTGCCGAACGCGGTGAAGACCAAGGTGATCATGCGCGATCTACTCGAATCCGAGGAATGGCACAACACCAAAGCGCGCATTCCTTTGGCCCTCGGCAAGGACGTTTACGGCCACCCGATCATTGGTGACCTGGCGGAAATGCCGCACTTGCTGATCGCCGGCAGCACCGGCTCCGGCAAATCCGTTTGCATTAACTCGATTATCGCGTCCCTGCTCTACAAGTATTCTCCGGACCAACTTCGCTTCGTCATGATCGATCCCAAGGTCGTCGAGCTCCAGCAATACAACAGCCTGCCGCATCTTGTCGTGCCGGTCGTCACCGATCCGAAAAAAGTTGTGCTCGCTTTGCGCTGGGTGGTGAACGAAATGGAAAAGCGTTACCAGATTTTCGCCAGGGTTGGCGTGCGCAATATCAAGTCTTTTAACGAACGGCCCAAAAACAAGCCGGTCGAGGAGAAGCAGCAGCCGGAATTGCCGTTGACCGCAAAAAAAGAAAAGGTTGAGGCCAATGCCGATGGTTTCGCCGTTGAACTCGATGAGGAAATCGTCGTTCCGCGCGAGGACGACATTGTCATTCCCGAGAAACTCAGCTACGTCGTCGTGATCATTGACGAGCTCGCCGACCTGATGCTCGTCGCGCCCGCCGATGTCGAAATGGCTATCGCCCGCATTACGCAAATGGCGCGCGCCGCGGGAATCCATTGCATCGTCGCAACTCAACGTCCGAGCGTCGATGTCATCACTGGCGTGATTAAAGCGAATATCCCCGCGCGTATCGCCTTCCAGGTCGCCGCCAAGGTCGATTCACGGACGATTCTTGACGCGATGGGCGCAGACAAACTGCTCGGCAAAGGGGACATGCTTTACCTGCCGCCCGGCTCCGCCAGGCTGACCCGCGCGCAAGGTGTCTTGATCACCGACCAGGAAATCCAAAGCATCGTCGATCACATCGCCAAACAAGGCAAACCGAGCTACGAAGTGGAAATCCACCAGCAGCTTTCCAAACCGGCGGTGATGGCCGACGATGAAGACGCATGTGACGAGGACGAAAGCCTGATCGAGCAATGCATCGAAGTGATTCGCAGCGAGCAGAAGGCCAGCGTCTCGTTGATGCAGCGACGGCTCCGCCTGGGCTATACCCGCGCCGCGCGCATCATGGATGAGCTCGAACGCCGCGGCATTGTGGGCCCGAGCAAAGGCGCTGAACCACGCGATATATTGATCGATCTCGATGGGGGCGGCGCTGATGGCCAAGGCGAGGGACTGAGCGTTGCAAATTAGCGTGCGACCGCTGGATATCCAATTAATCGGTGAAGAACTCGCCATCAAATGGGAGGACGGCTCGGAAAGCTATGTTAAGCTGGAGACCATGCGCCGCCGTTGCCCCTGCGCCTCCTGTCATGGCGAAACGGATGTGATGGGCAACGTTTATAAAGGCCCCGACCGCCCTTACACCGCAAATTCATTCAAACTCGCCCGCCTCAACAGCGTGGGTGGATACGCCATTCAGCCCGTTTGGGCGGATGGCCACTCCACAGGCATCTACTCCTACGAATACCTAAAACGCCTCGCGGAAACGTGACAATTACATCCTCCCCTCAGGCTTCGGCCTCTGAGGGGAGGGCCAAGACAAGCGGTGCCCCTACCGAAACTGGGCGCTTACGTTTGCCGAGTAAGGGCTAAGTTTTGGTTAGTTTGGTGGTGGTGATGTGAGGCCCGTCACCATCGAGCCATACTGTAAGAAAGCTCGGCAGAGCCTCGCTTCACCCTCATGGCCGAGGCAGCACTTTGCCGAAAAGGATTTTTCTTGTTCCGTGCGGGGCGCTCTATTATTGTGTCAGTTAACACGCCTTTTCCCTGAGCCCGCAAAGGCAAAACAACTCTGTCGAGCGACTCTTATGCAAACCGAAACGCTCCGTTTCCGACGAGAGGGCAGTCGCGATCACCCGGGGTTTACGCTGATCGAATTATTAGTCGTGATTGCGATTATCGCGATCCTCGCCGGGTTGCTTCTGCCGGCGCTCTCGAACGCCAAGGAGAAGTCCAAAAAGACCTCCTGCCTGAACAACCTTCACCAGATGGGCCTCGCCACGTTTATCTACGCGGACGATAATCGCGATACTCTTCCCCCGCCCCTCTACGATCCGGACCAATTTCCCGGGATCGGGCCATACTACAGCTACCTGCTCTTTGGCTGGGGCGGGACAGTCGGGAAACCCGCCGACGCGAAGCTCGCGGCCAACCTCGGCTACCTGTACGTTGGAAAATACCTGACCACGCCGGATATTTTCTATTGCCCAAGCCTGCACCACGCCAAAGGATTGAGAGTCGGCTTCGAAAAATATTATTTCGAAAGCGCCAAAGTGCCCTGGCCCATGTACGCCATCGATGGGCAGGTGAACATGACTTATAACTATTTTCCCCAAACCGATCTGCCTTCGAAGAAAACGACTGAGGCCAATATGGGTTGGACGCAGGTCGCTTACAAAGAATCACAATTGACCGCGCAACGCTCGTTCGTGACCGACCTCATTTATACCTGGGGCACCATGGCCCATCGCTACGGGAACAATCCGGCGGGATTGAACGCTCTTTGGGGCGACGGCCACACCAGTTACAGCACCACTCGCGCCGCCTTCGATACCAAGCTCTGGGGCGGAACAGGCGCGAATCCGTCATCGGAAACACCCGGAGATAATCCAACGCATTGGCGAACAATCGTCTCCTACTTGCGGCCGTAGCAGCCCCAAAACAATTCGCAGTTGGCCTTTTGGAGCGCGGTTCGCCCAAAAGCTCCATTCTGGCAACGCGCGAACTGAAGTCTTGGAGGACAATACGATAATAGCCCAGATAGGCGAGTCTTCGAGCCGCCGCCCTGGGGACCGAGACCTGGGAGAAGAAACGAGAGATTCCTGGGCCGCAGCGGGCCCGCCAAGCATTAAATCTTCGCTGCCGCGGGTTCGTGCCCGGCCAACGGCAGTTTGTAGGCGGCGGCTTCCTCCGCATTCCTGACGTAAAGACGGTCACCAATTAGCACTGGATGGTTCCAGGTCTTTCCGTCGAGCGCTTTAAACGAAGCCACTTCAGCGTATGCGTTCGGGTCCGCCGAAACGAGCGCGACCTGCCCGTCTTCCGCCGCGATCAGGAGCAATCCGGAATTTTCGAGCAACAGCGCCTGCCCTTTGCCATAACGCCCGCCTTTCCATTTCCGCTCGCCTGTTTTCAGATCAATACAGGTCCAAATGCCCGCGTCATTTCCATAGGCGTAGCCTTGGTAAGTAACTAAATCCGTGAAGTCGGCCTTCAGATTGCGCGAGGTCCACAATTCTTCAACCGCGAATTGACCGTTGGCTTTCGTGATTCGAAGGGCGCGCGTTCCGGCGGTCATCGGCGTTGGCAGCAGGATAGTATTATCTCCAATGACGCGCGGTTGCAGCGCCCGGTACTGCTGAAATTTCCAGTCGTACTTCAGCCGTTCCCGCCCCGTGGCCGGCTCGATCAAAAGCAGGCCGTTATTTGAAAGCACCAAAACTAACGGTTCTCCGAGAATCGTGTTTAACTGGGGCGAGACGTAAGAATCGCTGGCCGACGCCGCGGACCAACGGAGCGCGCCGGACGCGGCGTCGAACGCCAGGAGGCCCTTATCGCCGGGACCGCCGGCATAAACGATGGCCAGACCTCCAGTGACCAGGGGCGAGGCCGCGAAGCCCCACATCGGCGCCTTTCGTCCCGCCACCGTGGTGAGGTCCTGTTTCCAAACGATCTCACCTGTGAGCGGGTTCAGCCGCATGAACGCCCCGGTCGCACCCGTGACAAATAAACCGCCATCGGCGAGCGAAGGCGTTGCGCGAGGACCAGGCCCACCCAGCGGATCCTCCAAACGCGCTTCGAGCTCGCGCTTCCAAACTTCCCGGCCCGTGTTCGCATCGTAACAAACCACTGTCTCCATCGGGCCGCGTTGCTCCTGGGTAAAGAGCAGTTGGCCCGCGACCGCAAATGATGACCAGGCGGGCCCGACCCGGATTTTCCAAAGCTGCTCGGGCGGATGCGCTGCCCAATTCGTCGAGATGCGGGGCCCGAGCACGCGCCCCGCCCTGTCGGCGCCGCGAAACCCGGGCCATTCAGGGTTGGCGAGCGCGGTCGCGTATTTCTGACCGGCGGTCTCGGCCGTTTTAGAAACAGGGCTGTTCACACTGGCCGCAGGTTTTTCCGAGCTGATCCCGGCGAGCATGAGAGCTTCCGGCGTTTTCGACCATCGCCAGTGCGTCCCCATCTTATACTCGCCCGTCATCCCTTCATTGCGGAGCAAAGCGGAGAATCCGAAACCCGCCAGAGCGAAGGCCAGAGCGGTCCCCGTTCGAACCAACGGAGGCCGTTTTGCCAGCCAAATCGCCGCCAGTCCAAAAGCAACCATCCCCATTGGCAGAGTCAGATAGGTCGTGCCTGGTCCCCTCATCGTCGGATCGGCTACCAAGAGAGTCAATGCCAGCGCCGCCGCGATCCCGATAAAACCGGACAGCCGCTCTTTCCAGGTCGCGCGGCTCACGGCCACCCACCAAATCAACATCAGCAGACAACATAAGAGCGGCCCAAAAACCGCGATCATCCAATACGTGGCAAGCCCGCCCTCAAGCATGGCCGGCCCGAACCTCGTCGCCAGCATGAGGCCAATCAAAAACACCGCGGGCCAGATGCGTAGCGCCCGAAATGGCTTTCCGTTCGAATCTTTTACCGCGACAACGTCCGCATGCGACCCAGTAGATTTTTCATTCATGGAACTTTCTTCGTTGAAGGCTGATTTTCATCACCCGCCGTCTAATTGCAAGATTTGCTAAGCCATGATCGGGGATCCTTTCGCGTGCGGTTAAACAATCGCGCTGCGCGGACAGAGAAAGCGGGACGCCGTGGAAGGCGTCCCTACCCGCCCGAAATATTCTCCGGGTTTTCTCGCGGAACCAACCCTGTGGGGGCCGACAATCCGCTCCTGAGGATTATTTACTGCGATCCCTTTGGGAGGAATTGTTGGGGCACGTATCCTGGGAGCTCGTTGTCGTCAAAGGCGAACACAAAGAATTGGTTCGGGTTGAACATGAGAGAACGAGTCGGGTCCGTTGGAAGCTTGAGGGGATCGGCGACGGTAGGTAGGAAATCATTGTCATTGGCGACATACAAAGTGTGTTTGACCATTCCGCCAATGACCACATCCTGCCCGAAGGTCACGCCTTCCAACTTCGAGGGAATAAGGCGCTTGTCGATACCGGCGCCGCTCAGCTTGCTGACAATGTCCAGGAACGGCGCCTTCCCGACGAACGTGACGTGAGGCGCAGGCAGTGAGGCCACGTCGGTTACGTCGCTGGCACCCTGAACATCGATCAAATAGAGCTTTTTCACTTTGGCCGCCGACGCCGTATCGGTTAGCAGCGGTTTGTCGCCCAATCCTGCACCGTCCCGTTCATCGACGAGAAACTGGTGGTCGTTAACGGCGACGATATCACTGGCGCCGCTGCCATCGGTAAGCTGATAGGCGTATTCACGAGTGTCTTTGTTGTTAATAGCGATTGTAACAATACGCAGAATTCCTTTGGCATCCTGCTCGAGGTTGGCCTGCATAATCCCTACCAGCATCTTGCCATCGGGCGTGATGGCCAAGCCCTCCATCCCCTTGTTCGCGACGCGGCCAACCGAGTTGTTGTTCGGGTCTATCTCGACATTGCCCTGGGCACTCAGGTGCGTGATCGCGAGATTAGCGGGCAGGGTGAAGCTCTTGACTCGTTTACCCGTGGAGCGGTCGAATTCATAGACGTACGGCCCATACTCGTCGGAGATGTAAACGCTATGGCCGTTGTTGGACACGCGGATGCTTTCGGCGTCCAGGCGAGCGTCATCCGGGTCGGTGGAGGGCGAGTTCGGATCGAAATTGTCCGAGCGGCCGGTGAAGTAGTGCGTGTGGTCCACATCATTTAACGCGGGTGCGCCCGAGCCGAGTGGCGTGATACCGTCGATCTGAAAACCGAGGCCCGCGCCCGTGCCGTAAACCAGCGGTTTCGGGCTCGACAGAAGTGTCGTATCCAGAAGCATCGGGGTTAAGGTGAAGGGCAGACCCGAAGCCGGATCAAAGCTCGGAGCGAGGCTCAAGTTGAAGGTATGAAAGCGAGGTATGTACGACACCGTGTCGTCCACCAGGGGATTATATGGGTTCGCGTTGGGACCCCGGTCCGGCAAGGCGAGAAACGTTGTACCGCCGGCATACGCGAGGCCGGACCCGACACCACCAAGGCGATTGCCTGGAACGCCGTTTTCAAGCGGTGCGGCGGTTTCGGTGGCGAGATCCTCGTAAGTGCCGCTGACTCGACCGATCGCGATGAGATCAACCGCCAGCACGGTTGGCGCAAGAGCGGAGGAGACGAGACAAAGTGCTGAAATGGTTTTGTTTTTCA